>DATGGW010000486.1:0-4073 GCA_035308345.1 Ktedonobacteraceae bacterium
CGTGAGGGGTATGGCTCCTGGAATGCCGCCATTCTTTAATCCCCTCGCCATCATATCGATACTATTGAAGTCTCATGCGATATCAATCTCGAGCTACTCAAAAAAACAATATGGACGGTTAATGGAATGAGCAAGCCCCAGCGGTTGCGAGAGGCGGGACAATGTGCTTATTGCGGTCAACATGATATATTGACGGTTGATCATGTTATTCCACGCTGCCTGTTCGATGGTGTCACGGGTGGTGTACCTAGTGACGTGCCAAAGGTAGGCGCATGTCGCCGCTGTAACAACGCAAAGAGCACTGACGATACGTTTCTCCGCGACGTGCTCGTTCGGGACCTGCGCCTGGCGGAGCACCCATTGCACAAAGCATCCGGCAAGGTACTCATGAGCGTTCCCTCATCAGAGGAAAGTCTCAATATCCTCGCGCCGCTTCACACCTGCGGTTTGTGCCCTCACCGACTGGTTCAGGGCTGATGGTTGCCGAGCCGATACTCCCGAAAGAGCGGCTGCACGGTATCTTCACACGGCTCGTGCGAGGGTTGATGGTCGCCTATGAGCGCTATGAGTTGGCAAGCACAACCAACTTCGATGTTGTGCGGGCAGTGGATGCGAAGGTAGTCCTCGCGGAAGCGCAGCGTTGGGCAGCTGATACGAGCGGCATGGTCCACACGGCTCAAGCTGGCGATGGGTCCGTCTTCTGGTGCGTGTACTATCATTCTTTGACCTCGGGACACCTCGACCAGAGTATGTGGTGGCTACGCTTCTATGAACACGTCGTTTACTGGATAGCTACGGACATGTCGAACCTCTCGCTCGATAAGTTCTAAGATAGAGCTTTCAACCAGGCCACCCTGATCCCCACGCTCAAAACACACATTTTGCTGAATGTGTGTACCTACCGGATTTAATCATCCCGTGAAAACACACATGTGTGTTTTCACGGGATGGCTTCCCAGGCCAGATCAGGCGATATCGGAAACCCAAAAGTTAGTGCGAACTTAGCACTCGCTATGCCCGCAGTTATAGCACTTCTTGCAGCCCTCCTCGTACACCATCGTGTTGCAGCCACACTGCGGACATAGATTCCCGGTGATGCTCATGTGGCTCATGCTCAACGGATTATCTACCGGCTCAGTATGGCCATTAACGGCATCTTTACCGTTAGCGGGGGATGAGGCTTCGACCTCGTGCTGCGCTTGCTGCTCCATCTCGTCGAAGTGCATCTCCAATGCACGCGCCACAGCATCGGGCAGCGAGCGTACCTGCTGCATGCCGAAACCCACCGAACGGCTGCCGCCAATGCCGCGCAGTTGGTCGGCGATTTCCCTGGCGCGGTCTGTCTGCGAGAGCGGGCTGAGGATACGCAGGTTGAGCGAGATCAGGCGGCCCAGCGCTTCTGCCAGTGCCGCGATGTCGCTGCCGGCCTTGCCAACGTTGACGAACACCTCCAATGGCCCATGCTCGTCGCTGTTGATGGTCACGTTGATCTTGCCCTCCGGCGCGCTCACCTGGCGCGTGTAGCCATGCACCACAGACGGGCGCGGCTTGACGCCATCCTGGATAGATGTGACGGCTTCCATCGTCACCCCCTGTGATACGGCCTGTTCTTCGGCTTTCTTTTCGTCCGCGACGCGGGTGAGGACGGCATCGCGCGAACCATCGCGGTAGTAGGTGACGCCCTTGCAGCCCGTCTCGTAGGCCAGGCGATAGAGCGTCTGCACCTGTTCAACAGTATGGTTGTTGGGCGCATTCACCGTTTTGCTGATGCTGGAGTCCGTGTAGTGCTGGATAGTCGCCTGCACGCGCACGTGCTCTTCCGGCGTCAGGTCATTGGACGAGACAAAGTATTTCGGCGTTGGCTCGTTGGCGTGTGCGTCGCGCCATGCCTGGAGCAGTGGATGATACAGGATATGCTCACCTGTGCGGTCACGCCGCACCATAGCGAAGTCGTACACTGGCTCGATGCCCGAACTGACACCTGCGAACAGGCTGGTCGTACCGGTGGGGGCCTGCGTCAGCAGAACGGCGTTGCGAATGCCCTGCTTCTTGATCTTCCCCTGAACGGCCTTCGGCAGCCGTTTAATGAACTCACCCTGCATGTATTTGTCGCGCTCAAAGTGAGAGAAGGCACCTTTTTCAAGCGCGATGTCGGCGGACATATCATAGGCCGCGTCGCGAATGGTGGTGTAGATGCGCTCGATGACAGGCACCGACTCTTCGCTGCCATAGGGTATTTCCATCTTGATGAGCGCGTCCGCCAATCCCATCGTGCCCAGTCCCGTGCGCCGCGTGCCGAGCTGCGCCACGCGATTTTCCTCGATGAAGTACTCGTTGGCATCGACTACGTTATCCAGGAAACGCATGGCTACCTTGCTCATCTCGGCCAGGCGCTCGTAATCCATCTTGCCATCAATGACGAAAGCCGAGAGATTGAGCGCGCCCAGGTTGCAGACGCCCCAGGGAGGTAAGCCTTGCTCACCGCAATTGTGAACGACCAGCCCGTTAGCTACGAATTGATGTGCCTCTGGTTCAGAAAGATCATAAACCATCTCTTCGCCATCAGGGGTAAGGCTTTCAAAGGTCGCGAGGAAATCTTCTCGATATGGCCCACGTGAGAAATTTGTCAGAGTTACTTCCAACTTATTCTGTTTTTCTTCGGTGAGGAAGCCTATCTGCTCCGCAAATATACGCAGGTTGCCGCGTGAAAGCATGAGATCATGATATGTCTGACAATCATATGAGGCTGAACTGCCCTTACCATCGGGCAATTCACGTACTCCAGCAGCACGACGATTTTTGTAGATATGGGAGGCGATACCGAAATTCAGCAGCAATCGCTGGACATCCTCAAGCATGCTCTGACTAATCGATGTCAGGCGTACCGAAATACCTTTCTGCATCGTTCCTTGCACGGAGCCATCCGCAGTAAAGAGCGCTGCCAGGAAGTATTTCTGTATCTCACGTGAGCCGCACAGCACCGAAGGTGGCACTTGCAGCTTGCTCTTGAGCAGTTCAGGATCAATCAAATGCAATAGGCGTGCTGATTCAATGCGCGTTTCGTCACGTCCTGCGATCTTTTGTACGCCGACAGTGTATTGCCTTTTTCCTACCGACGCGACAACCAGGCGATTGACCGCTTCAGCAAAACGTGGGGCAATGCTTTGCTCCGTTCCGAAGAACGAGAGGGTGACCGCTCCCTCGCGGCGTGTATTAACGTATCCATCGCCTACCAGCCAGCCCATAACCATGCCCAGGTCGGCACTACCTGTTTTACCAAAGCCTCCCTCGCCATTGAGCAGATGAATCTTCTCGCCGACAACAAGATCGCTTGCCGCTATCCATCCTCGCTCTGTAAGTACTTTGTGGTCGCTTGTAAGTCGCAAGGTGTAGCCCTCGGCAGTTCGCAAGCGGTAAACGGGCTTGATACCAGTTGGGAAAACATGGCTGGCTTGTCTGAAAGACACTTTGCCATCGCTCACAGTAATGGCTGCAGGTCGCGTGTTGCCATCCAAGGTTGCATGTCCGACGAGCGCTAATTCTCTGACGGTGATATCAGGTGATGTAACGATGACAGGCATATCGCGTTCTGCTAATTCTCTGGCCGGAAGCAAGCCACTATCGGTATATATGAGTGTATCGCCGGTCACGCACGGGTTTACACACCTGATATCCTCGTAGTACCAGGTATTCGATTCTTTGTTATAGCGATCCATAAAGACCATGCCCGGCTCTGCCGACTCCCAGGCTGACTTGCAAATCAAGTCCCACAGGTCGCGGGCGCGGATAGTTTTCTTTATCTCACCCTGCCAGGTAAGATCCCAGTTCGCGTCGTCTTTGACCGCTTCCATGAACCTGTCAGAAATACAGACCGACAGGTTGGCATGTTCGATTTTGCCCGCCGTGCGCTTCACTGTGATGAACTCTTCGATATCTGGATGCGTGTCATCTAGCATGAGCATTAAAGCTCCCCTTCTGGAGCCGCCCTGCTGGATCACATCGCCCGTAGCTACCGAGTAGAGCTGCGCCCATGAACATGGGCCGGATGCGGTGCCGTTGACCGTCTTGATATA
>DATGGW010000487.1:0-6958 GCA_035308345.1 Ktedonobacteraceae bacterium
GAAGTGCAGGCCGAGGTTGCTGGCCGCGTGCGCGAGATGGTAGCTGTGAATGGCGAGGTTGTGCAAAAAGGGGATGTGCTACTAAAGCTGGAGCCGATGTAGCCTACTTCCGGACACTTTGTGGCTCGTGGGCGAGATTCCAGGGCGACCGCGAGGGTCGCCCCTACTGTACTTCGTCCATTTCAGCATCTTTAGTATCGTCAACATCTCCATGAACTTCGGCGCTGACTGTTGTAAGTACCTTAGACACAGATACCCAGGCAACTTTTTCTTTTCCACTGTTGAAGCGTAGCAGTTTTTCCCAGTTGATACTTCCATCCAAGTTACCGAAATTGATAATAAATTCTCCCTCAAATCTGTTAAGCGCATTGTCCCACGCTTTCTCAAATTCACGGCGGTGCTCGGTGGGATAGTCATGCATCAGGTGGATTAACTTGATATAAAAATTGGGATCCCCTGTCAACTCTTCCCATAAAGCTTGACCGGAAAGAACACGATAGGCAAGTTTACCTTTTCTGTTCGAAGACCTTTTACCATAGCAGTGCCCAAGAATTGGATCAAACTGCTTGTGAATTTTATGCATTCTATGCCGTAAACTATTAAATTCATCATGCTGGCGCTTAGCCTGGCTGGCATTGAAAATGTTAGGTCCGGACTTGATTGAAAACGCTTTGTAAACCGCATCAGATTCTACAGCAACATCAACCCCTTCGCTAGGCGAAACAGTTCCTCCACTGCACAGCCTGGCTATCGGCTCGAAAAAGGCATCACCAAAGATACTTTCATCAGATGAAGACATATAGGCCCGCAATATCTCGGTAACAATTTCGGATGCTTTTCGAACACCGATCGCTCGTAGAAGATAGGGATTTTTCTTGCGGAGAACATCACTAAGTTTGAGTTCTGTAAGCTTTTTCATTCGTCTTTGATAAAAGTCGTCCAGGCTGCGCCGTATGAGGTCTTCAAGTTCCGACGGATTCATAGTACGTGTTACCTTCTGTATCATTTTCTTGCGAAAAGAGTGTAGGTGCAGATGGGGTCTGGGTAGTATTTCGTTGCTGGTTATTAGTGCCTTCTTTGGTCTCTTCTTTCAAGAGGTTAAATAGAGTTGTTGGGAGTTGGATAGCATCTAGGCGTTCTTGCGCCAATTGGATATATTCAGAATTGATTTCAATGCCAATACAACGCCGGTCAAGTTGTTTAGCTGCTACAGCCGTTGTCCCGGAACCCAGGAATGGGTCGAGAACTACATCGCCGGGTTGGGTAAAGAGTTTAATGAACCAGCCTGGTAACTCAACAGGAAACGTGGCGCTGTGACCCTGATTGCTGCACTCTGTTGCAAGGTGCAAGACATTATCCGGGTAGGCTAACTCGCGACCAATCCAGTTCTCAATTTTTTTGCCGAATCCGCTTTGCACGTGAGAATTATCACGCCGCTTATCTGTTTCGCTGAGGTTGCGTAAACGTGTCTGGCTCCAATCACCCATGGGCACGCGCACAGCATCCTGGTACATGGCGAAGTGCTTATCTTTCGTGAAGTGGAGACAACGTTCCCATGCATCGCGGAAGCGGTTGGGCCATTTGCCGGGGTAACTATTACGTTTATGCCAGATATACTCCTCAGTCCATAACCATCCCTGTTTACGTAAAGCTAGTATAAGTTCAAGCACATATGTATGGCGCTCGCCATCTACAACCCGCTCTTTGATGTTCAGAACAAATGAACCCTCTTGCTTCAACACTCGTTTGAGTTCAGCAGCAATGGGAAGGAACCACTCAACATACTTATCGGGATGAATACCACCATAGGTGTGCTTACGTTGATCCGCGTAAGGGGGAGAAGTGACGATCAGGTCAACACAGCCAGAGGGCAACCAGCGTAAAATATCCAGGCAATCGTCCTCAAAGATGCGCGTTTGCCAAACTTGATCTTCTCTCATACGAATCCTCAGGTCTATATAAAATGAAAAGTCATCAGCCACCCCAATTATAGCATTCCTTGTATACCCTTAAGAGTTGGGCGCCAGCACCATAGCGGTCATATATTGCCCGTGCTGGTAGGCAATCATGGACCCGGCCTCACCTGGCACGTAATCTATCTTGCCGTCGTGATTGGCATCGTAGCCATAGTAGGCGCGGTTAGCCATTGTCGCCAGATCTTGCGCCTTCGCACTATTGGCCGGATTGTTCAACAGGGCGAGCGCGTCCTGTTCAGCGGTGGTCAGCCAGGTATTCATATCCTGCAGACCATAGGTGACGTGCCTTGAGTGTTCGTGGATGTTGCTGGTAGCGTCGGGCTGGCTGTTCGCGAGTAAGTCCTGGGCCTGCGCGTTGGCGATGTAGCCATTCGCGCCCAGCAAGCCATAACCATCGCCTGTGCTTGTGATGCCCAACGCCGCGCAATTTGCGGACAACGCTTTATAGTTTGAGCCGGATTTGCCCTCGATGATATCCAGCGCGCTCTGCGCGATACACTGCGTGGCTGCCGCATTTGGGTTTGTAGTGAGTACGTGTGTCACGGAGTTCAAAAGTTTTGCCTGTTCGATCAGTCCAACTAGCAGGCCTATTTTGCCCGGTGTATTAGAGAAACTGTACAGCATATGCCTGACGTAGACGAAAGCCTGTGGAGGAAACGTGGCGGAGAGCAACACTTTTCCGGTGGGCGCCGTGACCGTGCCTTGCTCGAGGGTTATCTCTATTTCGTCGCCCAGGCCAACAAGGTTGGCTCCGTTGCCGGCATAGTCAAGGCCGTATGCCTGATCTTTCAGCGTAAGTTGGCCGAGGGCGAGGTTTTGCTTCGTGGTTGTATCTACTAGCCAGGCGTCGTACTGGTAGCCGGACGGGGGAGACTGCAGGCCATTGATAGAGATGGTGATACCATTGCTATATCCCGCACCGCCCGGCTGGTCGATGAAACTCGCCACTCCATTAGCGTTGAGGGCGAGCGCGGCATTGCCTGGAGCAACCTGACCCGTAGTGCTGCCCGGCATGCCGCTAAAATTGGTGTTTTTCAACAGCAGAATCGCGCTAAGCGTGCCGGCTGCGATGACCAGCAGCACAATAGCAACAATCGAGGCAACTCGCCTGGCGGTGCCTGTGCGCGTTTTGTTGCCTTGCTCTTTCTCTGGCATGTCGCGTTCTCGCTCAAGTTGCTCATTGCGATTAGAACCTTGCATGATCTCTCTCCTCGTAGTGGCCAGATTTATCACGCCCACAACTCTGCTACTATATGCGTATGCGGAATGCGTTTATCTTACACGGGCAGTATATCATGCCCAGCGACGAAAAGCCCTCCTTAAACGTTGAGTAATTGATGTAGGGGCCCGATTTATCGCGCCCAGTACCCTATACCCGATTTATCGCGCCCAGTACCCTGTAAAGGACAAACTATGCTAAAGAAACCTGCTATCATATACTTTTTGCTGCTATGTCTTGTTTTTCTTTCATCTTGTAATCAACCATCCAAACCGATAGAAGCTACACCTACCAGAGCGCAAGTTCTTCCTACTTCAACTACAATGCCTGTCATCTCCCCAACGCCCACGAGTACGCTGGATAACACGCCGCTGCATTTTAAGACGCGTATCATACTTTCCGGGCGCTGGCGACCGGACGACTTGGCTTTCGATGCGCAGGGCCACCTGGTATTCAGCGATTTCTATAATGGGACTGTGAGTCGCGTCAACGCTAATGGTTCGATAACGGTGCTGGTGAGCGGCATGGCCGGGCCAGAGGGGCTGGCTTATCTCTCTGATGGGACAATGATTATCGCGGAGCAGCGCACCAACCGCATCTTGAAACTGGCCCCTGGCGCGTCATCGCTGACGGTGCTGCGCGTGCTGCCGGGTACTCCAAGCAGCTTGCCCTGCAAGGATGGCGTGGATGGTATCGCGTTTGATCCTACCACCAATACCTTGATTGTGCCGGATAGTCCTACCGGCGATGTTTATCGCATGAGCCTGGATGGCGAAAAACTGACCCTGCTGGCAAGCGGTATTGTGCGACCTGTGGGAGCGGCGGTCGATGCACAGGGAAATGTCTACATTGCTGATGAGTGCGGCGGGGCGGTATGGCGCATCACCCCGGATGGTAAGACGACGCGCATAGGCGGTTTTGGCATGCCCGATGATATTGCTTTTGACCTGCAAGGCAACATGCTGGTGATTGATCTGAAGATTTCTATTCACGCGCTGATCCGCGTGCGCCAGGCGACGGGTATACACGAGACGCTGCTGAACAAGGGCTTGATTGAGCCTCAGGGACTGGTCGTCGATAAAAGTGATAATATTTACGTATCGGACGATTACGCGGATAGTATCGTGGAGTTGACACCAGCATGAGCAAACTCACTACAATGGCCGGGGCGGTTGCGCGCTTTGTGCCAGATGGCTCATCCGTTGCGCTCGGATTGGCGTTGGAGGCGCTCATTCCTTTCGCGGCAGGGCATGAGATCATACGCCAGCGACGGCAAAACCTGACCTTAATCGGGCCTATTTCTGATATCCTGTTTGACCAGTTGATCGGAGCGGGCTGCGTCGAGAAAGTGACTGCGGCCTGGGTCGGCAACGTCAGCGAGGGGTTGGCGCACTGTTACCGGCGCGCTGCCGAGCATGGCGTCCCGCGTTCCATCTCTATCGAGGAGTATAGCAATTTCACCATCGGCCTCGCTCTGCTAGCTGCCAGCCTGGGCTCGCCCTTTATCCCAACGCGCAGCCTGCTGGGAAGCGATCTCCCGCGCCAGAATCCCGCTCTGCGCATTGAACCTTCCCCTGTGGATGGAACACCGCTGCTGCTGGTTCCGGCGGTTCGTCCCGATGTGGCGATTGTGCATACGCAGCGCAGCGATGAGGACGGCAATGCGCATATGTGGGGCAGCGTGGGTATCAGTGAAGAAGCCTGGCTGGCGGCGCGCGATGTGATTGTGGTCGCCGAGGAAATCGTGCCGCGCGAGGTTATTTTGAGCGATCCCAACCGCGTGCCAGGGCCATCCTACAAAGTGCGCGCGGTGGTGCATGAACCTTGGGGAGCGCATCCCTCCGCCGTGCAGGGTTACTGCAACCGCGACCACCAGTTTTATCATGAATATCACATGCGCACGCGCACGTTGCAGGGCTTTGAGGACTGGCTGGATGAATGGGTGATGCGCGTACCAGATCGCGCCGCGTATGCGAAGAAGCTGGGCGAGCAACATTTACGCAGCCTGGGCGTGAAAGAGCACCACTACGCCGCCCCCGTCGATTACGGGTATTGACGTGGCAGGAGTGAACAAAGGGCGATTGGCTGATAATTCCTTATATCACGGGGAACGAGGGCGACCGCAAGGGTCTCCTCCCGACCCCTCATCCGCCCTTACAATGACTACGAAACAAGTGAGAAAGGCATCTAGATGGATTACACTCCGAGAGAGTTGATGGTGGTCTGCGCGGCGCGCCAGATACGCGATGGCGAAAATGTCTTTGTTGGTATGCGCCTGCCCATGATCGCTTTTGCGCTGGCGAAACGCACGCACGCGCCCCACTGCGTGGGCTTCTTTGAGGGCGGCGTGGTACGCGATGTGCCATCCGCCGAATTGCTGTATACCATGGGGGATGCGCCAAATATTTACGGCTCGCTCTGGACGACCACTACCTTGAACGTGATGCGCCCCATGGCGGCTGGCGATGTTAACCTGGGCTTCATCGGCGGCGCGGAAGTGGACCGCTACGGCAACCTGAACACGTCGATGATTGGCGACTGGAAGCATCCCAAAGTGCGTCTACCCGGCAGCGGTGGCGCAGCCGATATAGCATCATTCTCGCAGCGCCTGGCCATCATCATGCAGCACGAACGCCATCGCTTGCGCGAGAAGGTGGACTACATAACCAGCCCTGGCTACGGCTATCCCGATGAACACGGTGCGGCGGGCGAAGCATGGCGCAAACGAGTTGGATTGCCGAGAGGTGGTCCCGCCGCGCTGATAACCACGCTGGCCGTGTTTACATTTGATCGTGAGAACGGGGAAGCGCTTCTCTCGTCCTATCATCCCGGCTCAAGCTTAGAGGATGTACAGGAGCAGACTGGATGGGCATTGAGGCTCGCAGCGGATTGTCGGGAGACGATGCCGCCGACCACACAAGAACTACAAGTGATTCGGGAGTGTGATCCACAGGGAGTGTGGACGGGGTGAGAATGTTATGCTGCTTCTAGCTAGCCGCCCAAATATTTATAGAGATACTAACATTACTGTTACCCCGACCCAAAGAAGCGATGCTGGTTCCATCAGGAGAGTATAATGCGTTTAGTACAGCACCCCCATGTTCGCGATAGATAAACACGTAATTGCCACTCGTCGCATTCCAAACTTGAACTGTTCCATCTCTGCTGGCAGAAGCAATACGTGCTCCATTAGGCGACCAAGCGACAGTGCTTATTTGTTGTCTATGGCCTGTATATATATAAACATTCTTTTTTGCGGCAACATCCCATATCTGCACTACATCGTGAGGCTGTTGAGAAGTTCCCAACACGGTTTGTTGTTGGACGACTTGTTGAGGTAGAGGAGATCGACTGATTCGTCTTGCTGGTCGTGTTCGTGGGATCTCAGTACCCGACTGCCTTTCTGACCCTTTAGTCCAAGTTGCAAGAAAAGCCCCATCGGGAGACCAGATCATGCTACTTCCATCGCAATTAAAAAGTAAGCGTCCCGATCTCGTGTCCCATATTTGTACAAGATTTATGTTTGCTCTCCCGGACAGTTGATAAGAGGCAAGAAACCTGGAGTTAGGAGACCATTTCAAATTGAGTACCCCAGATATTTGCTCGTTAAACGCTACGTGTGCAACTTGATGAAGTGATCCTCTATCTAATATCTGTATGCCTGTAGTACCTGCTATAGCTAGAAAAGCCCCATCGGGAGACCATGCCGCTGCCAGAGTATCACGATAGGTAGAGATAGCATATCCGGTAAGCATATCCCAAA
>DATGGW010000488.1:0-11612 GCA_035308345.1 Ktedonobacteraceae bacterium
CTCATAGCAGGCAATCGCCCGTTCCAGATTGGCTTGCCGGTCCCCTCCCGGCAAATTCCTGTAGGCCGTGCCCAGGTTGTTTTGCGTCATCGCCCACTGAACCGGGAACGCCTCACGAGTTCGCACCTGTAACGCCGCCTCATAGCAGGCAATCGCCCGTTCCAGATTGGCTTGCCGGTCCCCTCCCGGCAAATTCCAATAGGCATTGCCCAGGTTGTTTTGCAGGCGATCTACTTCTTGTGGTTCGTCCTGAAAAGCAACTGTTAGCCACTCATAGAGAATAATCGCTCGCACCGCATCCTTCATATCATGATGCCGTTCAGCCCTGAGTAGTGCATCATATGCCTGTTGTTCTGTATCGGACGGTATACGTCCTACGGGAGCCTCTGCTATCACCGCCAGAAGCAGCTCCCAGGTGGTCAGATTGGTTTGTTGAGCAGTGACACCAAGCGCGACAGCAGGTGCAGCATCTCCCAGGGCCAGCGCATGATAGGCATCCTCAAGTCTTGCCTGCCAGCCAGCACTGCCTTGCTGTTTTTGTTCAACTATCCCTTGCTGGAAATACGTTCGTAGGCGCTGGTGTACCTGGTTATAGTCACTTCCAGATTGGTCGTCCGGGGGTATATGCCGAAGGAGCATTGTACGTACCAGAGGATGCAAGACCAGTCGATCATGCTCTACCACCGTAGTAAACGTGAAACGTGCATACCGTTCCCATCGCCTTCGCGCCTCAACATCGGTCGGCAGTTGTAACGTCGCCCGCAGGATAGCGACATCAAGCGAACGCGGCGCCGCGCAAAAGATCAATTCATCTCGTTCTGGCTTCTCCAATTGACGTAGGAACAACTCCAACAGGTAATCGCGAATCCGCTCTTCTTCATGACCGCGCTCGTGATCGCACACGACCTTCTCCGAGACATATTCTTCATCAAACTGATCTGGGGAGAGGACGCGACCGCGTTCCTTCGCCTCTACAAGAGCAGCAGCGGCTAGCGCAAGGGAGAGCGGATGTCCATGTGTGACCCTGGCTATCGCTTGAACC
Organism: Ktedonobacteraceae bacterium; assembly: GCA_035308345.1. Classification (GTDB taxonomy): domain Bacteria; phylum Chloroflexota; class Ktedonobacteria; order Ktedonobacterales; family Ktedonobacteraceae; genus CF-113. The sequence continues at coordinate 1,043 of DATGGW010000488.1, forward strand.
AGCGCGCCATCTGCTAACAGTTGCGTCCGCTCCTGTTTACCGAACTGCATCAGGTAGGTACGTGTGTCATCCAGTCCAAAATCACGAAGAATAAGCGAGAGGTACAGGTCCTTGAGCCGCAGAATGCTTGTGCTCCCTGGTAGCTCCCGCCGCCAGCGTTCATAAAGGTCACGAACTTGTTGTTGTACGGAGTGCTCATCATGAACACTCGTCTTTTCTTCAAACGAGGGATGATCTCCCCCATCAACGAAGCCCGAAAAGCGGCTGCGCGTCCCGATTACCAGTAAGAGCGGGTCCGTTTGTCCCTCTCTTCGCTGCTCGATGGTCAACACTTGAAGCAGCCGGGTGGCAATCGCGCTAGAGACCTGCTGGAGTTGTTCAAAACCGTCCAGGAAGAGCACAACATTGGTCGTCTTGCTCCATGCAAGTGGTGGATTCACTTGCACCAATGCTTCTATGATATCAGCCATGAATGCAGCAGGCAGCACCTCCTCAATCAGCAACGCTCGCTCTGGCTTGCCTGGCATACTCATTGCAGCGAGACGGCGCAGTACGTCCTCTAGACCAGCACTAGCCCCCAGGCCAAGTCGTGCGCCTTGTATCTTGCCATACCACTTCCAGCCGACCTGTTCTTCGAAATAGCGCAGCGCTTTTTGTACAGGCCTGCTTTGTCCAGCTAGCCTGATTCCTGCTAATATAGGAAGCATAAACGGAACCACTAAGCCCAGCTCGCTCCCAAGATTCGCCAGCGATTCTAGAGGCTGCAACCCTGCATCCAGTTTATGACGCACGTCTTGCGGGCCAAAGGAAGCAAGATTCTCAGGCGTCGGCATCGACTGAGCAACCAACGCTCCCAGGTCAAAACGGGGAAATGTAAGATGCTTTCCATACCCATCATCATGTTGCTGAAGCTGGTCACGTATCGCAATCAGGATTGAGAGGACATCTTTCGGAGCATCCGGCAAAGTAAAATCAAGGCGGGCATAGGGAAGCGCTACACGTTGTTCAGAAAGCGCGCAATGTTTCACACGAAGATATTCAATGAGGGTGCTTTTCCCACTCCCGCCCTGTGCAACAAAGACGAGGATAGGAAGAAGCGGCCAGGGATTGCCGGGATTGCGCCCGCGCAGTACGTCAAAGAGTGCAATGGCTTCACGGCGATCAGTGAAGGTTGCCAGCGAATCGTTTGACATAGCCCATCTCTTCTATTGCATTCACTATTTGGTGCATTGATGCAGTTCAACACAGATCAGTATAGCAGAACAGATGAGAGGCGACAACAGGCAGAACGATTGCCTATATGATAACAAAGTATTTTATTAGAAGATTACGATAAAAAATAATACTTTTACTCGGATACTGAAGGACATGAGAACTGCCCTATATACAACCATAATGCCAAAGCCGCTCAGGGTCAAAGCGATAATCTTCTCTCGTCGCTGCCAATGCCTCGTCCAAAGTAAACGTATACACTCGTGTCTCTTCACCACCCGCCGTTAACCGTACCACTAATACGCCTCATTGTTGCGGTTGACTCAGAGTAGCAGTGGCGAGTATAACGAAAGTGAACATTCGTAATATATCACAGCCTTTTAGGAGGGAACGATGAAGATCACCAGAATCGATCGAACTCAAGCAAAGCACGACCCATCACGCGCCAATTACTTTGATGGCGAGGTAAACACCCAGAGCCTTGTCGGCCAGGCGGACAGCAGCGAGCTTGATCTCCTGAACGTCTACTTCGGCGCGGGCGGGCGTACCAGGCCACATATTCACCAGCAGGACCAGGTGCTGCACATCATCGAGGGCCTGGGGATCGTTGCCACTGAAACCGAGAAACAGGTCGTTTCAGCAGGGGACGTGATCATCGTCCCAGAAGGAACCTGGCACTGGCATGGGGCTACCCGCACCTCGGCGATGGCCCATATCTCGGTTATGAAGCGCGGGCAAACGGTTTGGACGGTCGAGGAGAAGAACTGGGCTGCCGGTTACGATGAGTAAGTAACGACAGGTCGTTAGCAACACATTCTTATTTTCGAGAAAGCAGACCCGGCAAGCATCCAGTCTTTACGTCTGCTGGGCCTTGTTGTAAAGAGCGTACCAGGTATCATCATAGTAGGGAGAGAACATGTGCCCGGGCTGGAGACCGCTGGTGAAGTCGTTATGGCCGTTGAGGTACCAGTCGCCGCCGATCTGAATGAACCAGGGACCACCGCTGGAACCACCGGTCAGAGGGCAGCGGATGGAGATCACCGTGCCGCCTCCATGCTGCCAGGCGGTGCCGTTCACACCCTCGCAGGACTTTCTGGTCTGGCCATCGTAAGGAGGGCCGGCGGGGTAGCCATAGGCGGAGAAAAGTTGATTGGCCGGCTGATTATAGGCCCAACCGGCGCCGCCGACCAGGGCGGTCAAGGCGCCCTGGCTATTGGGAGCCACGATAGCCATGCCAAAGTCATGATGCAGGTCACCAGGCCTGGCGCTTATCCAGTCGGAAGGGACCTCCAGATCGCGAGCTGCCCAGCAGTCATACGGCGTCCTGCCGTTCTCGTAGAGCGGGCAGAAGATCACGTTCTGCACCCAGGCGCCCTGCCAGTAGAGGCAGTGTCCGGCGGTGTCAACCACACTCTGGTTGCTGCTCGCGACAGCCGTGCCAGAGCAGACCATGTCTTGACCGGCGGCGCTGGTAAAAAAGACTTTCCCGACGGTCGAGAGGGGATAAGATAGATTCCCATCGCGCGGAAGCTGCCCCTGCTGCCGGGCCGCCTTGCCCAAGCTTGTGTCGCTGCTCGCCTGTGTCAGATCTGAAGCCTGGTTGATCTGCTGATCGGCATCGGTGGCAGCGCGCATGCTCGCCGCTGTCCAATGCGTGACGACGATGGCGGGGGTCGTCTCCACCGCGTGCTCACTGATCGCCTGCGAGGGAGCTGACAGCGACGTGTATAGAAAAGGCACAAAGGCAGCCAGGTATATCATGTACACACCGGCAAGCAGGCAAAGAAAGACCCTGACAAACAGGTGGTGAAGAATGAGTCTCTGCAGCTGTGGCATCAGGCCTCTCTCTTTCATCAAGCCTGCTGCGGACGAGAGTCACGTGGAGGGCGTCGCGGACGTGGTTTCCCTCGCTTGAGAGCCTTGACGTTGGGCATTTGAGCGGGTTTGGCTTTGCGCATCTTATCCGCCGTCCAATACTTGAGAGCGTCAGCGGCAGGAGTCTCCACCGAATGCTTCACGATCGTGGCTGCAGGAGCCGGTTTCGCAAAACGCTTCCATGCAAAAAGATACACTACAACAAGCAAACAAAGAAGGATCGTGCCAACCAGGGGCAGATTGATGAGTCTCTGTTGTTGTGACATCATGGCTCTCTCTTTCAGAAAAGAGGGGACGGTAGAAAGGTAGCCATAAAAGTGGCTCCTCGACCAGGATTCGAACCTGGAACCTACCGGTTAACAGCCGGCCGCTCTACCGTTGAGCTATCGAGGAATATAGATAACGGTTGCTCTTGCGAACGATGCCAGTATACACTATGCCGTTGCGACTCGTCAATAGGTTTTTGGCAGCGTAACTTTTCAGATATATTTGCGTATGGGTCTTTGTAAGGTTGCTTCTCATACCATATAAAGGATTTCTAGAACACACGTCATGGGCATACAGCACCATCAGTCTCAATCGGCGCATAGCAAGGTGCAGGTGGGCCAGGCCGCTCCTGATTTCGCCCTGCCATCATCAACTGGCCAACCTGTGAGCCTTGCCTGTTTTCGCGGCAAAAAAGATATTGTTCTTTACTTCTACCCTAAGGATCAAACCTCTGGCTGCACTGCCGAGGCATGCGCATTTCGCGATAGCTATGAAGACTTCAGAGATGCAGGGGCGGAAGTGATCGGCATCAGTTCTGACTCCGAGGAGTCGCATCAAAAGTTTGCCGCCCGGAACCGTCTCCCTTTCATCATGTTGAGCGATAGAGGAGGCACTGTTAGAAAGCGCTATGGAGTTCCCTCAACGCTGGGGCTGCTGCCCGGACGAGTAACCTATGTCATCGACAAACAGGGGGTTGTTCGCCACATCTTCTCCTCGCAGTTTGCTCCGCAGAAGCACGTCGCCGAGGCGCTCAAAGTGTTGCAAACATTTCGCTGAGAGTTGCATGAGGAAAGTTGGAGCTTCGAGCGCTTTTTGAAAGGCGTGCAGCAAATCCTCGACGGTTTGATAACGCTGGCGGGGATCCTTCTCCAACGCCCGGAGTATCACTTGCTCAACCGGGCGAGGAATAGAGGGATTGCAGAGGGAAGGGGCCAGCGGCTGCGTTTCCAGGTGATGCAGGCAGATCTTCCAATCGCTTGGTCCATCGAATGGTAGGTAGCCAGTGAGCATCTCGTAGAGAAGGATTCCAACTGAGTATACCTCACTGCGCTCGTCCAGGTATCCCTCGAAAAGTTCAGGGGCTATATACTGAGCGGTTCCCATCACATGACCATTATGGAGTGGCTTTTCACCGAGCCATGCGGCAATGCCAAAGTCGCTGAGATAAAGGTTGTAGTCCTGGTCAAACAAAATATTGGTAGGCTTGATATCACGATGAAGAATGCCCAGCGAATGAATATAAGTCAATGCGCTTGTTAGCTGCTCAAGGACAGTACAGGCTTCTTCCAGAGTGAGCACGCTTTCATTGAGCATATCTTCGAGCGTTCCACCCTGGTAATAGGGCATTACCAGGTAGTAATATCTTCCATAAAGGCCGGCATCAAGACACGGAACAATATGCTCATGTTGTAAGGCTTGCGTGATCTCTCTTTCGCGATACAACATCTCCCGGTCGGCACAGTAGCCGTCGACAACCTTGATCGCTACATATGCTCTTGTAAAAATATGGTATCCCAGGTAGACAGTGGACATGCCTCCCTGCTTTATGTGTTTGATTAACTTGTAGGAACCGATGCGAGTTCCTGGTTGAAGTCCTGCCTCTGTGTATTCAAGAACGGCTTGCATAGTGTGCTACCTTTTCTCTCGCTACCTGGCTCTTGCCGGGCTTTTCTCGTTAGACGATGATATTTAATAAAGTCACCGCCTGAGATAGATACGAAAGAAAGTCGATATGCGGTGCGGATAGAACACGTAAAAGCGGCAAAAATCCTTAGATGGCTTTTTTTCTCAGCGATGTCTAACCTGACACTCCACTTACATTAAGCCAATGAGCTTGGAAGATAAGAGAATCAAAAGCGCACTAGCATCAAACAAGCATCTATTTGAGAATAAGCCTACCAGGGGGAATACACGGGCTTACGAAGAAACGCGCCATAGAGGTTTGCAGAGGCAGCGAAGGCACGAGTCTCAGTGTTGCTCAAAGGAAGCAAGGGATTTGCTTCGATGACAACGGTGTTTTTCTCGAAAGTGCGCTTCCAGGAGCCCACGACCTGGCCATTCAGTATCATCGCGTTCCCAAGCAAGCCACTGCGCGGGTCTAGCTTATTCGTGTGCAAGGCATCAAATATGGCGCTGCGATCTGTATAGCCAACGGTGTATTCATCGTAATTCGGTAACAGGCAGGCCGTCTGAGAGAGATCCTGCGCGGGTGGCATGGATGGTGGAAACCAGTATGTCTGGCCGTCTATCGTCTCATGCAGCAGATGGGATGTCACCATTGCGAGACCCGCTCTCGCGTCGGCCAGCGCCAGTCCTGACCACCACACAAAATCTTTCAAGGTTGCAGGGCCGTGGCTCGTAAAGTAACGCATGCTGAGTTCAGCCAGCGCTTCATCGCGAGCTAACATCCTGGCCTGTGGCGCTCGCTCAGCAAGCAGGGCATAGGTGAATTGCTTCCCTCGTCTCGCGCCGCTGCAGATGATGCCGTCCAATTCCGCACGCATCACGATATAGGTAATACGTTGCTCACCATCCGTGACTATGCCAGCTTGTTGAAGCGCAGACGCGAGTTCGTCACGAGTGAGCTGCTTCCCGCCTTGTAATGCATTTGCCAGCACAGCATTAGTCCATCTGAAGACAGCATCATCCAATTCAAGCTTACGAGTATAGTATGCGCTGGCTGCATGGACGCGTGGCGCTGTCAGGGCGAGAAGCCAGCGAATATCAGCAGGTGAGACGAAATGCCAGGTAGGGCGCATGACGTGCGTGCGCAGAATTGCGCCATCGGTAAACGCTTGCTCAATGTCGTCGCCGGTCACGCCTTGCAAACGCAGGCCGAGCGCCCATTTTGCAGCCGCGAAATCTTGAGCCTGGACCGCGCCCAGCCACTCCACGAGAGATTGAGGTGTTTCAAGCGTTCGCCGGGTGATGTGCTGGTTGTGAAGCCGCCTGTGCGCAATGTCCAGGTTGGTCATAGTTCAATCGTCTCCTGTTCTGTGTGCCTCTGGTTATAATTCTGTACAAGTCTCCACTTGCTATCATATCATTGTAAAGAGGGTAAAATCAGTCCTTATTTCAGAAGACCGGTGCTTACCTCAGCAGAGGCGCTGCTTCCAGGGCAATACAATAGAAGCTTTCAGAATCAGAAAAGGAGATGCGATCAGCATGGAGTCCTCACCCAAAGAGCAGGGAGAGCGCCCCGGTCAGTCGGCCAGCGGCACTCTCCCCAACCTGGCCGACCGGCCGACCGCGCGTCTTCCGTTTCGGCCCGTTGGCGCGCCCATGCGGTGTCCTGCTCCATCCTCGCCGCTTCAGGCCGCGCCCCCAGCCGCATCCCTGGGTCGGCGGCTGGAACACCTCGCCAGGACTGCCTTCATCAATCCGAACTTCGCCTGGCTCTGGTGGGGACAGGCTATCTCCAGCGTGGGAGACTATGCCTGGGATACCGCTCTCGTGCTCTGGGTGGCCTCCTTCCTGGTCGCGGGCCAATCCTGGGCGCCGCTCGCCGTCAGTGGCGTCGTCCTGGCGGCCGCCCTCCCGCAAATCGTGGTGGGCCCACTGGCGGGCGTGTTCGTGGACCGCTGGGATAAGCGGCAGACTATGGTCAACATGGCTGCGCTGCAGGCCATCTTCGCGGTTCTGCTGGTGCTGCCCGCCGCGAACTTCTCGCTGCCCCTTATCGGACGCGTGCAGCTCCCACTCTTCTGGCGGCTTGGTGTCGTCTACACCGACGTGGCCTTGCTGACCATCTTCGCCCAGTTCTTCATCCCGGCCCAGCTAGCCCTCATCAAGGACATTGTCCCGCAGGCGCGGCAGGACCAGGCGCTCGAGACGTTCCAGGCCATCCAGGGTCTCGCGGTCATCATTGGGCCGCCGGTGGCCGCCGTGCTCGTTTTCGGCCTGGGCATTGTGTGGGCACTCGTGCTCAACGCGCTCTCGTTCGTAGTTGTGTTCCTGGCGACCCTCGCCATCCAGGCGCCACCCTCAGCCCACAGCGTGGCGCCTGGCGAGGCCGGCCACTTCTCGCGCGAGTTCCTGGACGGCCTGGGCTATGTCGCCGGCCACGTGGTGCTGCGCACCATCCTGGTCGCCGAGATGCTGACCTGGCTGGGCTTTGGCGCGCTGCAATCCCTCGGCTATTTCTTCATTACCGGGAATCTACACGCCCCCGCCAGCGACTACGGGCTACTGGGAGCAGACTTCGGCGTGGGCGCTGTGGTGGGTGCAGTGCTAGTGGCGGTCAGCGGTCATCGGATTGGCCTGGCGCGACTTCTCTGGATCGCCATGGTCGCCTCCGGACTCTTCGTAATCGTCATGTCGCACCTGACCAGCCTTTATCCCGCCCTGGCCGCGGCGTTCCTCTTCGGCGTCTCCACCACAGCTGTTATCGTCACAGCCAGCCCGCTCGCCCTGGATAGCACCTCGCGCGAATTCGTGGGCCGGGTCACAGCGGTCATCAATCCACTGGGCAGGCTGGCGGCGCTGGTCTCGGTTGCGCTGGCGGGATACCTGGTGAGCACGGTCCTGCGCGGCTTCCACGCGAGCGTGCTGGGCATTTCGTTCGGCCCTGTAGATTCGGTGTTCACCGGTCTGGGGCTACTCGCAGTGATCGGCGGCATCTACACGCGAGTGAGCCTGCGCGGCATGATAGCCAGGCCCATGCCACCATCGGACGAGCCTTCGCCTGACTCGACAGAAGCTGATGGCGAGACAAAATAGTAGCCTCTGAGTGATGACTATGTGGCCTCTTCTATTGGAGAAGTGATGTTCACCTGGTGCTGAAGACCCTCAGTCTGCTTTTGGCCCAGCGGTTCTGTCTGAGGCTGCGCCGTGCTCTCACCCAATTGTTGCATCAGCCCCACTACATCGGATTCCTGCCACTGTTCCGCAATTTTCCCGTTGGCGATGCGAAAGATGGCAATGCCTGAGTACTTCACCGGCTTGCCGGTCGCAGGCATATTCATGAAGTCTCCCTTCAAGTTACCGTTTCCTTGCTGATTGAAAGAGTTGGACTTTACCCTGAAGACCTCAGGATGAGGCAGGCTGAGAATCTACAAATAAGTGGGAGAAAGAGATGTGCCATAGGATAAGGTACTTGATAATTACAACAAATGCAACAAACGAGCAGTCTTTCCCTCCAGCCACATTCACCATCCTGAATTTTTCCAGTTGTACACTCAGTAATCTGAAAGCCACCCATATATCCTCCTGAAGGTGATAGAATCAAGGGAACTCCCCTGGCCGGGTGTTGTTCGAAAGGAGGAAAAGAAAGATGATTGTCACCCAACCCTTTGGCCGTAGCGGCCATATGAGCACGCGCACCATTTTCGGGGCAGCAGCGCTTAGCCATGTCACCCAGCAGGAGGCAGACCACACGCTGGAGCTATTGCTCCACTACGGAGTCAATCACATTGACGTAGCATCGAGCTACGGAGATGCTGAACTGCGCATCGCTCCCTGGCTGGCCCGTTATCGCTCGCAGTTCTACGTGGCAACGAAGGCAGATGCACGGACAGTGCAAGAGGCAAAAGAGGAACTGCACCGCTCCCTGGAACGCATGCGCATCGATTATGTGGATCTGTGGCAGTTGCATAGCCTGGCGGATCCTATTGAATGGGATACGGCATTGAGTCCCGGAGGTGCTCTCGATGCGGCCATTGAGGGCAGGAAACAGGGATTGATACGGGCCATCGGCGTCACTGGTCATGGTCTGCAGATTGCCGCTACCCACCGGCGCAGCCTCGAACGCTTCGACTTTGATACGGTGCTGCTTCCTTACAACTACATCACAATGCGCAACCCCTACTACGCCGAAAACTTCACTGCGTTGCTCTCGACCTGTAAGTCTCGCAATGTCGCTGTGCAGACCATCAAGTCGATTGCGTACAAACCCTGGATGGGCCGCCAGCACACACGCGATACCTGGTATGAGCCATTGGATGAGCAGCAGGATATCGATCTAGCGGTACACTGGGTGCTCAAGCAGCCAGGCATTTTCCTGAACACGGTCGGCGACCTTCAAGTACTCCCCAGGGTGCTCGATGCAGCCAGCCGCTTCCATGTGGATGCATCGGGCCCAACGGACGAACAGATGCAAGCAATGGTTATGCGCTTGGGCATGGTACCGCTGTTTGTCTAGTAAAGATCAGCCTCAAGGGAGGGCTTGATGATCGAGGTCCAGAGGCATGACGCACTGATGCTATCGCCAACAGAAACGGCTCGCGTTGGTTTGCCGCTTCCAACCAGCCGAAAAGAATAGACTTGTGAAGAACGTTCCCCTGGAAAGGGAACGAATATGCAAACAGCTATTCAAAAAGAGCAAGATTGAAGCGGCGGATGTTTAACGGACGGATGCTCCGAATAGTCATCGAGAAAGAAGAGTGTGAGCCAATGTTCAAAGATACGAAAGCATTTTCCGGTTTTTCAGTAAACGACGTACAAAAAGCGAAGGAGTTCTATAGCCAGACGCTCGGGCTAGACGTGTCCGAAGCGTACGGCCTGTTAAGACTCCATATTGCTGGCGGGACGACCATCTTGATTTATCCAAAGGAGAACCATACTCCAGCCACATTCACCATCCTGAATTTTCCGGTCGACAACATTGAGCAAGCGGTAGACGACCTGGCCAGGCGTGGCGTGCATTTCGAGTCCTACAATGAAGGCGATCTGGTGACAGACGAAAAGGGGATTTTCCGCGGCGGGGGTCCGAAGATCGCGTGGTTTAAAGACCCCGCCGGCAATCTATTGTCTGTGCTTGAAGAGTCGGCATGACGAGCGGTCAGCGGTGCCCGGCCGTTTCGGCGGGACGGCGGCCTGGGCACCTCCTGGTATTCAGACCCCAGGGAGGAGATGGTCACCATCTTGATGACCCAGGGCGGCTGGGCTTCAAACATCATTCCCGATTTCTGGACCCTGGCCTACCAGGCGATCGACGACTGAGACGCCTCCATAGGGGTCTGCCGATTGGAGGAGCACTGGCTTGATATCGACGACCGGCGTTCCATCAATCGCTTCGATCGGTCCCACTTTTACTCTCTTCCCGGCGATTTCTAGAACCGTCACCCAGTGTAAGCCCAGTGGATTTGGTCGATCGGGAGATCGTGTGGCTCCCTCCGTGATGGTCCGCTCATAGTTTCCTTCATGCTGGATTTCCTGCCTTTTGTTGCCACTAGCCTGTACATTTTGAGATGAAACTGAACTGGGATGCTGAACATCT
>DATGGW010000489.1:0-17028 GCA_035308345.1 Ktedonobacteraceae bacterium
CCCCGTCCTGTAGGGACAATGGGCGGGGCAGAGCGGACGTGGAGGCCTTGTGCTTGTCCTCGTCCTGGTGAGTCGCCTATCACGAGATACCTAACGCTGTCGCGATGCCAACAGGACAGGCACAAGGCCCCCACATCTGCCCCACGCCACCCACTGTCCCTACAGGCTAGTGACGTATCTTCTGCCACCTCAACCTGGCGCTTTGAATCACACTCGCTCGAAAAGGCGCGCGTCGTTGGCAAAGAAGTAACGGATATCGTCGATGCCATATTTCTGCAGCGACATGCGGTCAGTCCCCATACCGAAGGCGAAGCCGCTGAACTCGGAAGGATCATAGCCGCCGTATTCAAGCACGAGCGGGTTAATCATGCCAGCGCCCAGAAGTTCCAGCCAGCCGGTGTATTTGCAAACGGGGCAGCCTTTGCCATTGCAAATGATACAGTCAATATCCATCTCTACGCTCGGTTCGGTGAACGGGAAGTAGCTCTTGCGGAATCGCGCTTGCCGTCCCTGGCCGAACATCTGGTTAGCGAAGTTCATCAAGACGCCTTTGAGATCGGAGAAAGTGATACGCTTCCCAACGGCCAGCCCTTCCACCTGGTAGAACATGGACTCGTGCGAAGCATCAACCGCTTCGTAGCGATATACCTTGCCGGGCAGGATGACGCGAATGGGTTCCGGCGCATACTCGCGCATGGCGTGTATCTGGCCGGGGCTGGTGTGCGTGCGCAGCAGCAGGCCAGGTGTGGTGGTATAGAAGGTATCCCACATATCGCGCGCGGGATGGCCCGGCGGCATATTGAGCAACTGAAAGTTGTATTCATCGGTTTCCACCTCCGGGCTATCGTAAATCTGGAAGCCCATTTCAGCGAATATGGCATAGATATCACGCAAAGTGCGCGTGGCGATATGCAGCTTGCCGAGCGTCTGCGGGCGACCCGGCAGGGTGACGTCCACGCTTTCGGCGCGGCGCATAGCCTCTAATTCTGCCTGGGCGATGGCATCCTGGCGCAACTGCAGCGCCTCTTCCAGCGCGACCTTGATTTCGTTCGCCACTTTGCCTACCTGCGGGCGTTCTTGCGGTGACAGGCCGCCTAGATTGCGCAAAAGCGCGGTGAGCTGCCCCTTGCGACCCAGGTATTCGCCAAACCATGCCTGGGTTTGTTCGCTATTGTTGGCCTGCGCCAGGGCTACCTCGGCAGCCCTGCGTAGCTGTTCCAACTGCTGTACGATGTCCTCTCGCGTCGTATTTCCCATGTGACTGCTGCCTTCCTGGTTGTGTTTCCCAGGGCGACCGCAAGGGTCGCCCGTACCATATTCGAAGCCGCCTGCCCTGAAGAATCAAAAAAGCTGACAACATATTCGTCTCCAGGGACGAAGTTGCCAGCATACTCCGTGGTACCACCCATCATTGAATGCAGGAACATTAAACTCGCAACAAGCGCGAATAATATGAAGCTGCCTGTATTCCACTTGGTTTGCCCGCTAACGGAGGCTTCCGGGGCTGTCTACCCATCTCGCTAATGCTCTGGTGGACGCGATTTATCGCGTCCCTACAAATCGATCAATGCATCGATTGTCAACAGCCAGCTCCGGGGCGAACTTCAGCCGATTGTTCCGCGAAAAGGTTTGCAGCCGCTGACCTTTTCTCTCTGTAGCCTTACTGCCAGCTTACTTTTCCCCATCGTTGCTTTTCGTTTTGCTCATTTGCTAACGCGTAGTATGCCAGATTTTATGCTCTCTGTCTAGTGGGAATTTTCTGGTCTGGTGGAACCTTTTCTTGTTGAGACATGGAGAGGCGGCCCTGCCAGTGTGGCTGCTTGCCAGGGTTTTCATCTCTGTGCGCCCGCGTTGTAGAATGAATGATACCTACGGACCGTGAGTATACCATTTACGCCGGAACGGCTTGCAATTCAGGAAAGGGAACATAACATCATGGATATTGCGAACAAGGTTGCGCTTGTGACGGGCGGCGCGTCGGGCCTGGGAGGAGCCTGCGTGCGCATGCTGACAGCAGCAGGGGCGAAAGCGGTGATCGCCGATGTGAACAGCGAGACGGGCAATGCGCAGGCCGACGAAATTGGCAGCGCGGCTCTCTTTGTCAAAACCAACGTCACGGAAGAAGAATCCATGCAGGCTGCCATACGCGCGGCGGTGGAAACCTTCGGCGGCCTGCACATCTTGATTAACTGCGCAGGTATTGGCACACCCGAAAGAGTGCTGGGGAAAAATGGGCCGCACAGCCTGGCTTCCTTCACCAGAGTTATTCAGGTGAATCTGATCGGCACGTTCAACGCTATCCGACTGGCGGCGGCGGTTATGGCCGAGAATACACCCAACGAAGCAGGCGAGCGCGGCGTAATCGTCAACACGGCGTCGGTGGCAGCTTTTGATGGGCAGATCGGCCAGGCAGCCTACTCGGCCTCAAAGGGCGGCATTGTGGGCATGACATTGCCCATCGCGCGCGACCTATCACGCAATGGTATTCGCGTCATGACGATTGCGCCGGGTATCTTCGATACGCCGCTGCTGGGAGCTTTGCCAGAACCAGCGCGTATTTCGCTCGGGCAGCAGGTGCCGTTCCCACCGCGCCTGGGTAAACCCTCCGAGTACGCAGCCCTGGCGAAGCACATCATCGAGAACGAGATGCTGAATGGCGAGGTGATCAGGCTTGATGGTGGGATACGCATGGGACCGAAGTGATCGGCGGTCGGATGTATAATTCGGGCATTCTCTCATAGAGACGGTTGGAGGGGCAAGAATTCACGCATGGGCATCCGGCCAAGAAAGCCTTTGCAAAAGCTGCGGCAGCATCTTCCCATAATCGGCAATCAAAGCTGGAATATCGTTTGGCAAAGCGGCCCAGAAGAACTCGAACATGATCGACGCTGACTCCTGGCCATCAGAAGGACTGGTCTCTGCGTGGCGCCAGGTTTCAGGAGGGTTGCAGTTGCTATGAGGGCAGTTCTCCGTGCTGGACGCGCACAAGCAGCCTTGTCCAGGCTAGAAGCTGGGGCATTGAGACCGGCAGCGCGAACGCGTAGGGCTGGTCATGGTCACCACTCTCCCTCATTTCCACCTCCCAGCGCCTCCTCTCCAATGGACTCAAGCCCTTTTCCTGGAAAAAAGCTTCGGCAGGGATGCTTTGTGTCACCAGTGAGGGAAGCGTTATTGTGCTCACCCTCCTGCTCGGCTGCTCTTGCGTCCTGCCTCTTGTGCCTGCTCGCTTGCTGCCAAACGAGTAAATCCTTCTCTCGCTCAGAAATTGTTCTGCTGTGACCGGAGTGGTCGGGAGGCCGTTGTTTTCTAGCACCAGCAACTCGTCCATCTCCTGACGAGAAGAGGTCATGAAGACGCGCAGGTGATCCTGCGGAATAGCGCTATAGAGTCGAAGGAGCTGGAAGAGCGCCTCCAAAGACGCCAGCAGCGTTGATTTCCACTTCCAACGGGCTTCATCATCAGCCTAGATAGCTACTGGTGTTGCGATGGGCAATGGCTGCCCATTAAAGGAGCAAGTATACTCCTCCGACGCCTACTAGGTAACTGTTACGGCGCCGACCATGTAGGGGTGGTACATGCAGTAGTACGGGAAGATACCCTTGGACGTCAAGGTATAGCGGAACGTCCCTCCCCCCGGATTAATCCACCCGCTATCCTTCATACCATTCCTGAAGGTCACGGTATGCCCGATGTTGCCGTTGTTGGTCCAGGTAACCGTCGTCCCGACCGGCACCTCGATATTGGCGGGTTGGAATAGTGCCAAAATCGTGATCGTGACGTGGGTGACACCGACCACGGGCGTCGGGGTTGGGCTTGCCGTGGGCGTGGGTGGTGCCGTGGGCGTAGGCGGTGCTGATGCCGTCGCATTGCCTCCACTACAGCTGACGAGCAGCACGACACAAACGAGGAGAAGCATGACGAGAAAGAGTGGGTGTCGCTTTGTATGTACTGTAAACGCTATTGGGCCATGATCGCCTGTTGCCATAGAAACTCCTCCTTTCTGGGGATGGCTTCCTTTCTCGGGTGCATGGAAGCACGAAACACGAGAGACGTCACTGCTTCCAGTGTAATTGATGGACACGGCAGACGCATCACATGAACATGCTATTTGCCCTCTCGTCATGAGTGACCGGAAACAGAGTGGATAGCATGTTCATGTGATGGACAGTTATGTAGGGGTTCGGAAGATGTTTCGATTGGCTCGGAGAGGAGCTCTTATTTTCAGGAGAGGTGATGTTCAATAGCATAACGAGCTGCGGCACTGCGTGAGGTGACTTCCAGCTTCCTGTAGATTGAACGCACGTGGGCATTGGCAGTATGGAAACTAATAATGAGTTGTTCTGCGATCTGGGCGATCGTCAATCCCTGTGCCATTAAGCGCAGCACTTCGACCTCACGTTGTGTCAGTCCAGCGGGGTAGGGTGCTGTTGGCTTCGCTGAAAGACCCTGTTGTGGCATCTCTGCCCGTTGAAGTGCTGCGATAGCTTGTTCGGGCGTCATAGACCTTCCCTCCGACCAGAGTGTTGCAAACGCCTCTTCACCAAGTTGGGCACGTACGCTAGTGACTGTCTGCTCATACGCGGGGTTTTGGCCAGGAAGGAGAGGCATACTGCTCCCTTCACGCAAAGCTTCTGCCATGCCCCAGAGCGGTACTGCCCAATGCGAAGCAGCCTCCCAGGGTTGCTTGCCTACAAAAGGATCGCCTTGCGGTCTCTCTACAGCTCCCTGCGCCACTACTATACTTCCCAATCCCTCCAGGCAAGTGGCGAGGAGTTCTCTGTCGTCCAGGAGTCTGAGGACCTTGAGCAATTTTTCGTACATAACACGTGCTACCGCACTGTCCCAGCGCGCGAAGGCCACCCATCCCAGGCAGTAGAGGCCCCAGCGAATATTCCAGCGATCTTCCACCTGCCTGCGTATCAGCAAAGCCTCTTCGAGCAGTGCATGGGCAGCAGTCTCGTTGCCCTGCTGGAGGGTCATGAACCCCAAGAGACCGAGGGAGAAGGCAAGACCCCACTTGAAGTGGATCTCTCTCGAGATGGTCAGACTCTCCTCTATCAGGGAGCGCGCTACCGTCTGCCCCCCTTCCGAAAAGGTCAACAGCGCCAGGTGGAAGAGCGAGAGTGACATGTCCCTGCGATCGTTTGCTCGTCTGGAGTGTGCCAAGCACTCCTCTGCAAAGGAGTGCGCCCTGGCATACCCACCTTGTACGATGGCCACACGTACGAAGTTATCAAGTGTCACAGCGAAGAGATACATGATCCATTCATCAACCGCCTCGCTATCAGGTATATCGGGGATGCCGAATGTGCTCCATTTGTCCCACGCCTCCCTGATGTATGCCAGAGCCTCTTCAGTCAGTGAAGATGCCAGGGCATAGTCGCCCCGTGCTAAGGCGATCTGCCCTAACTTTTGCAGAGCTATACCGGTACCTCCTGCATCTGCAAGTTTCCGATACAGCAGCTCGCTCTGCCTGAGCAGAGCTTCTGCTTGATCAAAGTCATTTTGCAAGAGCATCAGCGTCCCAGCAGAGATAAGCCCTCTCGCCCGCCCTAAGGTGACACCATCCTCACTGCGAGCCAACGCTCGCTCCAACCAGCGACGCCCTTCACTCACGCGTCCGCTCACCATCCAGAATTGGTTGAGTGCCAGGCTCAACCGTAAGAGCCTTTCCACACTCGTAACCTCTCCTTGTTCCACCGACCAATGCAGCGCTGCCCGCAGGTTTGCATACTCCTGCTCTAGCTGGGCGTACCACCGCCAATGCTCTGCACCAAAGGTGTTCTGCCACGCCTGCTCCAGCAGCGAGAGGTAGTATGCAGCATGCGCATGCTGGGTGGCCTCCATCTCCCCGCTGGCTGAGAGCGCCTCCAGCCCAAACTCGCGGATGGTCTCCAGCATCACCAGGCGCGGCTCAGCGCCCTCCTGCCATACCCGTTGCAGCAGGCACTTATCCAGCAAGGACGCGACCCCGTCCAGGACGTTGGCTGAGGCGTCATCGAGCGCAGCGCAGATGGCTTCCACTGCCGAAAGCTGACAGCCCCCCACAAAGACGGAGAATCGGCGGAACAGCCGCTGCTCCTCTGGAGTGAGCAGGCTATAGCTCCACTCAAGCGTGTTGCGCAACGTCTGCTGTCGTGCAGGCACATCGCGTCTCTTACTCATCAGGGCGGCCAGTCGATGCTCCAGTCGTGCCAGCAGAGCCTGAGGTGAGAGCAGGTTGAGGCGGGCTGCGGCCAGCTCAATGGCAAGGGGCAACCCGTCGAGACGGGTACAGATCTCTGCAATAGCCCGTGCATTGGTGCTGGTCAACTGAAAGTCGGACGTGATCGCCAACGCGCGTTGCAGGAAGAGCGCTATTGCTGCATAGCGCGGTAAGGTCTCAATGCCAGGAAGCTGCGTGAGGTCGGGCAACGGGAGCGGCTGCACAGAGAAGTCGTATTCGCCCTGAATCCGCAACACCATACGGCTGGTTACGAGCGCTTTCACTTTGGGGCACGAGCCGAGCAGTTCCACCACAAGAGGTGCTGCTGCTACTACTTGCTCAAAGTTGTCGAGCAGCAGCAAGAGTTGCTTCTCTCGCAGGGAAGCTATCAGGCGCTCAAGTGGCGCATCTCCAACAGTTAGGTCGAGCGACTTGGCAATAGTAGGGATGACGAGATCGGGGTCGCTGATGGGGGCCAAAGAGACGAAGGAGACGCCATCGGCGAAGTCATCGAGAATCTCAGTCGCTATTTGCACGCCCAGGCGCGTCTTTCCGACGCCACCTGGGCCAGTGAGCGTCACTAAACGCACCTCTGGACGCTGTAGCAAAGCGCACACCGCCTGCACCTCTTGCTCACGACCGATCAGCGGGGTGAGATAGGCGGGGAGATTGCTAGTTGCTGCTCGCTCAGGTGCAGCGGATTGCCCTGCAGGCAGGATGAACATGGTTCTCTGCTTTGCCGACCTCTCCATAGTGCCAACTCCCCAGGAGTAACACAAGTATAATATGCTCTTTCTGTAGACACCGAGAACGCAATGCTGAACTCCGCCTGTTATTATACCTCATTTTCTTTCATGAAGCTGGTGAGCCATCGCCCTCTTTCATCGCACCATGCGACAGCCTCAATATAAAGGGGGCACCGTAGATATGGTGCCCCCTACACCTGGTCATAGACCACCTAGTCATAAACTCACCCTCCTACATATGCTTCTATATTGAACCTATGGAAGCAGCATCCAGGACACTGCTTCTTATCTGATGCCAAGCAACAGAGGGCGATACCTATTCTGCAACTATTCACTGGAAGCATTTAGCTATTGTCCGAGCATACTTCTTTGAGACGGGAAGTATAAGGCCAAAAAGGTCGACTAGTTCCCGGGATAGCTCTTTTAACACCGCCAAGTCAACCGTGAAGTAGTTAGCTACGAATGGGTGGCGGGATAAGAATGGGACCGAAGTGACCAAGACTTTGCTCACACTTCGAGGGTATCCTGGGCAGTAGCATACACAGCTGTGTTGATGTGTCGCTCGGTGAAGCCAAAGCGGTCTCCCACACGGATGCCAAGTTGCGGTGGAGGGTAGACAAAAGCCCTCGCCTTCTACGTCTGACTCTTTACTTCACCCCAGCTCTGCTTATCCTCTTTACTCTTCGTCATGGATGAGCGTTTGCACCTGCGCAGCCAACTCCGGAGTGACTTCGACTCCGTGCTCCTTCTGTGCATGCTCTGCTGCCTGGCGCAGCACCTCCTCCTCGCTCTGGGCACGAATTTCGTGGTCACACTCGAAGCCGACATCACGACAATGTAGTACTTTCATCGTTTGCACCTTTCTTTGCTCATGTGGTGGACCTTCCACCGTGATCTCTACTGCAATAGGCGTGGCGCGGGACAGGGTCGTATAGACTGGACAACGTGTCTGGAAAGCTGCGACCAGGGATTCCGCCTGCGCCTGGGTCGGCCCAGCCAGAACCAGGTGTACTCGCAAGGCCTGGATGCGCGGGTCTACTGGCTCACCGCATACGCCGCGGGGGTCAAAGTCCCCCGCCACGGTGAGGGTCACCCTGTTCAGCGAGATGCTCATTTCCCTGGCGGCAGTTTCACACACAAAGGTACCGCAAGTGGCTAAGGCTGACAGCAACACCTCAATCGGATTGATTTCCTCATTCGGCCCGCCAAGCGGTGGAGGAGAATCCACGACAAAGTGATGGCCCCTGGCCGTCACAATGGCTCGCCCGGGCGAGCCAGAGAGGCGCGCCGTCACGGAACTCGTAGCTAGCTGTGGTGGCATGGTGGTATTCCTCCTGTACTTTTGCGATCACTCTGCTGGAAACACTGCCCCAAATCTTTCGCTTGTATTGACAGTAGTATATACTGTACTATGTTCAGTGTAACTGGTACGCGTCACGAAATCGTCACGAGTTTTCTTTCCGAAAGTTGTTCGTGCTATGAGGCTTGAGCTTCACCTCTTAGGATCACCCAACTTGATCAAAGAGGGTCGCGTGATCCGACCGCACTCAGCCAAAGTCCTGGCCTTACTGGCCTACCTGGTTCTCGAAGCGGACAGGCACCACAGCCGGGAAAAGCTCGCCACACTCCTCTGGGGGGAGAGCTCGGATACACGAGCGCGGGCGAGCTTACGCCAGGGCCTCTACTCGCTGCGACAGATGCTCAGTAACGTGGCCGATGCTTGCCTCGAGGTGGGGGAAGGAGCAGTGGCATTCCATCTTCACCCAGGCCTATGGGTGGATGCGCTGGAGTTTCGGACCCTTGCCGCACTCGATACAGCGGATGTGGATGTGCTGCGCCGAGCCGCCCAGCTCTATCAAGGGGCCTTAGTGGAAGGGTTGATGCTCCCTGATAGTCCGACTTTTGAGGAGTGGCTGTTTCTCCGCCGCGATATACTGGAACAGCAGGCCCTACAGACACTCCATACCCTGGTGGAGCAGCTCATTCGACAGGGTGCTCCCCACGAGGCTCTCCTCTTCGCTCAACGCCTAGTCACCCTGGAACCACTATACGAAGGGGCTTACCAGCACTTGATGCAGATCCATGCTGCCCTGGGAGATCGTGATGGGATGCGACATCAGTATCGCCTGTGCGTCGATGTCTTAGCACGCGAACTGGGGGTGAAGCCATCCGTTGAAACCCAGTTGCTCTACCGGCAGCTGAGGGTTGCCAAAGCCAATCACACTGTGCTTGCCCCAGGAGCACCAGCTCCCCAGCCAGGCGACCAGTTACTGGAGCTTCCCTTTCTTGGGCGTGACCATGAGTTAGCTGCCCTTCAAGCCCTGCTAAACAAGACGATGGAAGGTCGAGGGGGAGTGATTCTGGTGTCTGGGGAGTCCGGAATAGGGAAGACCCGGCTAATTCGAGAATTCCTCCGTCTCAACGCTGCAGTTCCTGCCGGGCGGGTTCCGCCTCTGCGCTCATTGGCCGGACAGTGTTACGAATCAGAAGCGCATGTGCCTTATGCCGTGTGGGCAGACGCGCTGCAACCCTTCACCACAGCCGAGTGGCAGCCGCTCCTGGCTCATCTCCCGCTGACCTGGCGCCAGCAACTCGCTCGCCTGCTCCCAGCGTTAGCACCACCTGCCACCGAGAGTGAGGAGATGACCGTCGTTGAGAGCCGATTGCGACTGCTGCTAGGGGTTGTGCAATGTTTAGCGCATGTGACACGGTCTGGTGCCCTTCTACTCTTCTTTGACGACCTCCAATGGGCCGATGAGGCTTCTATAGAACTGCTCCACTATGTCTCCCGCCACCTGGTCACATCCCCGCTGCTTCTCATCGGTACCTACCGCCCTGAGGCGACCGCTGACAATCCCCAACTCGATCAACTGCTGAGAAGGGTCGGTGATGCAGTTGCACCCTCACTCCTACAACTGGCGCCCTTGAATCGGGAGACAGTTGACCGCCTGCTGATGGGTGTGGGCACTCCTTTGCCGGCGGACCTGCCGGGTCGCCTCTACGAGCACAGTGAGGGTAATCCTTTCGTCCTGAAGGAAACGTTGCGCATGCTCGTCGAATCGGGAAATCTGCAGCGAG
Source organism: Ktedonobacteraceae bacterium (assembly GCA_035308345.1). Lineage (GTDB taxonomy): Bacteria > Chloroflexota > Ktedonobacteria > Ktedonobacterales > Ktedonobacteraceae > CF-113. The sequence continues at coordinate 10,030 of DATGGW010000489.1, forward strand.
AGTCAAATGATCTGCCGGTCACGGTCGAAATGGAGACGTTTCCAATACCACGACAGGTGCATGCTCTCATACGGGCGCGTATTGCCAGGCTGGGTGGAGAGCAACGGCGAGTGCTGGCTGCGGCCGCTGTGATCGGCCACCCTTTCGATATGCACCTGCTGCGTCGTGTGGGCGGCCTGCCCGAGCTGCCATTGCTCCAGCAGGTGGACCAACTGCTGGCCCGAGCGTTCCTGCGTGAAAGCGGCGATGTGCTTCCCCAGCAGTCGCTCGATTTCCAGCATGAGTACATCCGGCGAGTCATCTACGAGGATCTTGGTACCGTTCAACGCCAGGTGCTCCACCGCCGGACGGCTGAGGCACTGCTAGCGCTCCACCGATCCAGGCTGCAAGCAGTAACCGAAGAGGTAGCGCATCACTTTGAAAAGGCTGTTGATCAGCGAGCGGTACCCTACCTGGTCCGGGCTGCCCGTCAGGCTGAGGGATTGTTCGCATACGCTCATGCAACAGTTTTGTATAGCCATGCGCTCGCTCTGCATCGGAGCTGCCTGGCTGACGAACCCAACGGACGATTCGATTTGCTCCTGGCACGCGAAGCGCTGCTGGACCGACAGGGGCGGCGAGCAGAGCAAGCGAAGGACGTGGAAGCCCTGCTAACGGCAGCAGAAGCCCTTGGAGATACTGATCGGCTGGCTATTGTCTACAAACGCCAGGTGGGGTTCTTCACGTATACCTGTCGGTACGAAGAAGCCCAGCGAGTTGGTGAGCAAGCACTGGCGCTCTACCGAGCTGCGGGAGACCGAGCTGGAGAAGCGCAGACCTTACGGGAACTCGGATTTCTCTACTGGTCAGCTGGCGATTACGGGACCGCACTGGCATACGGCCGCCAGGCGCTCCAGCTGCATCGGTTCCTGGGAGATACGGGCGCAGAGGCCACAGCCCTACACAACGTGGCCGAGATTTACAGGGAGTTGGGCAGTCCCAGGCAAGCCCTGGAACTCTACGAGCAGGCCTTGAACCTCCACTGGGCGCGGATGGATCGAAGGGGGCAGGGCTTGACGCTCTATAGCATGGCTCACGCGTTGCGCCAGCGAGGCGACCTGCAGGGCGCTTTAACTGACTATCAGCGCGCCCTGGCCCTTTGCCAGGACTCAGGTGATCGGTTGATGCTTTCACGCGTTCACCATACCCTGGCCAGCCTGCAGTGGGAAATAGGTGTGCCAGATCAAGCACTCGCTCACCTCCAACATGCGTTGAGTATCAGCCGAGAGATTGGCTACGGGCCGGGCATTGCATATGGTCTCATCGCATTGGGTCATTTCTATGGGCAACAGAGTGAGAGGCATACTGCTCGTCAGCACTTCGAGGAAGCCATCACCTGGTTGCAGCTCACAGAAGACCAGGTTGGCCTCGCTGAGACCCAGGCCAGGCTGGATGCGCTAGAGCAAGGTACCCTGGCGGGTATCGATCGTCCTACCACTGTGGGGTGGGTCAAGAGCCACGTGGCCCTCGCCGAAGGCAAAGTGTACTGCGAGTTTGAGTCTCCCATAGCACGACACAAGTCGTAAACTAACGACCATGTTCCTCAAGAGCCTTATGTAAGCGTTAGATGGAGTATTCAATTACCATTTACCCTGTTCGAGACAGAGACAATGGCCTTAGAGACTGCTTCAAGTGTTCTGGAATCTTTAAACCAAAAAGCTCGGCCAGTTCCTGGGTCATCTCTTTCAATACCGCTAGTTCAAGCGTGAGGTAGTTAGCACCTTTTGGATGGAGCGATACGTATGCAGCCTAAATAGGCTCTACTATTATATTCTGTGAAAGAGAAACGCCACTACGCTGATGGGTTCCTTCTCATCCTTTTTTCCACATCAAATGGTAAGAAGCTCGCAGGCGAATACACATCGAGCGCCTACAGTGGCAGAATGCCGTCGGGCCGAGCGGTGTGGTCCTACTGCTCTTGTGCGTGCAGTAGCTGGAGCAGCCTTGTCAGCGCATCCAGCGTCGCAACCGTCCCGGGATGCTCAGCACCCAGAACCTGCTCCCGAATGGCGAGCGCCCGTTGGTAGAGCAAGCGCGCCTGCTCGAGCTTGCCCTGCTTTTCGTAGAGTTGTGCGAGGTGATGCAACGTCTGTGCCACAGCAGGGCGTGCAATTCCTAGCGTCTTTTCCTGGATGGTGAGGGCGCGTTGTAAGAGTGCTTCCGCCGGCTCCACGCGCCCTTGAAGTAGCGCGAGATACCCCTGGGCATCCAGGACCGTTGCCGTCTGCGGTTGCTCCGGCCCTAAGGCATATTCATTGATGATCAGGGCGCGCTCGAGGAACGGTTCAGCCTGTTGGTAGTGCCCCTGGCGTGTATAGAGCTGAGCCAGCCCGGTGAGTGTCTCTGCCACAAAGTGATGCTCAGATCCCAGTGCGCGCTCATAGCTCGCCAGAGCCTGCTGATAGAGCGACTTGGCGCGCTCATCCTGCCCTATCGCTTGAGCGAGGTCGGCCAGGAAGCGGAGCGTTTCAAGGGTAAATCGATGCATGGGTCCCACCAGCCGCTCCTGGATTGCCAGGGCCTGTTGCAAGAGCGGTTCGGCCTGGGCATATTTCCCTTGCAGGGTATAGAGCCGTCCCAGATTACTGAGGTCCAGAGCGGTGTAAGGATGCTCGAAACCCTGCACGCGCTCTTTTGTGGCCAGGACCTGTTGCAAGAGCGGTTCGGCCTGGGCATACTTGCCCTGATTGGTGTAGAGTATACCCAAGTTAGAGAGAGCTTTGAGGGTCTCGGGATGCTCGTGTCCCAGCGTTTGCTCCAAGAGGGACAAGGCACGCAAGCGGAGCAGCTCGGCCTGGGCATACTTGCCCTGAAGATTGTAGAGATAGGACAGATCACACAGGCTCTCTACCACATCGGGGTGGCTCGTTCCCTCACGGATGGCGAGCGCACGCTGGAAGAGCGGTTCGGCCTGGGTGTAGTTGCCTCCGTACATGTAGGCGATTGCCAGGACATGAAGAGCGGAGGCGACCGCAGGATGCTCATTCCCTAGTACGTGCTCAATGCCCGCCAGAGCAGGTTGCACGAGGCGTTGAGCTTGCTGATAGTTACCTTGACAGATGTAGAGCCATGCCAGGTTTGCGAGGGTGGTGGCCGTGTCAGGATGCTCGGGTCCTAGCGTCTGCTCCCTCAGCGCGAGCGCCCGCACAAGAAGCGGTTCGGCCTGGGGGTACTGCCCACGGTCGATCAGGTACACGCCTATCATATGGAGCAGACGTGCGGCTTCGGAAAAGCTGAAGGGCTGCTCTTCGATCAGTTGGGCACACAGCAGGGCATGGGGCAGGCACAGTTCACAGCGCTCCCAGAAAGCAAACTCCGCTTCGGGAAACGCCCGGTTCACGGCTCGCACGCAGCGCTCGGCCCATTGTCGCTGCGCCACTTCGTCCAGGCTCTCCTTGAGTACCACTTGCACCAGGCGATGAATGTTGAGCACTTTGGCGTCAGCATCACGCTTGACCAGCGAGTAGCGTCGCAACACCCTGATGGCGGCATTGAGGAGCAAAGGGTCTGCTGCCACCGACGCGAGCACGGGTCCCAGCTCCGCCGCTCCCTCGGTGAGGATCAGTTCGGGAATGGCATCCGGGTGTAAGTAGGCGCACAGACGAAGTAGGTCAGCCGCCGCCTGGCTCTGCTGCTCGACCTGAGAGAAGGAGAGCGCCCAGGTGCTGGCCACGCTGTATGGATAGTCGCTCGCTATGCTGCTCTGTTGCTTCAGCAGCGCCAGGTGGTACCGGCGATAGAGTTCGAGGTACTCGGAGAGGCTCGTGCCCGTGTCCTCCATGTAGGCTCCCGCGTGATCGAGGGCGAGTGGCAATCCATCCAGCTCACTGACCAGTTGTTGGGCTGTCTTGCGCATGATCGACGAGACGTTATCCAGGGACTCCTCAGGAGCAAGCAGTTTGGCCCGGCGCAGCACGAGTTGCATGCCTTCAGACAGCTCCATCTTCTCGACCGGCAGGGTCTGCGCGAGCTTGCCGGTGGCCTGTGCGCGCGTTGTCAGCAGGAGATGCCCTCGGCCCTTGGCGAGCAAAAAGTCGGTCACCACCGAGAGGTCATCGGCATTGTCCAGCATGAGCAGCCAGTCCTCGTGCTCCTCCAACCAGCGTTTCGTGGCGGCGACGACCTGCATCGGGTCCTGTGCGTCTTGCTCTGGTAACGATAGTAGCCGCGCGATGGCCACAAAGTCGGCGACCAGCGTCTCCCGGCTGTCGGCCCGCACCCAGAAGACTGCCCTGTACTCCTCACGATAGCGATAGGCATACTCGATGGCCGTCTGGGTTTTCCCGATACCGCCCAGGCCGCTGAGCGCGTAGGACTGAGTGAGCGCGGCACTGTGGCTGTGCGACAACTGCTCATGCAGTCGCTCGAGCAGCTGAGCGCGTCCGGTAAAAAAGGGGTTGCGACCGAAGGGCACATTCCAGAAATGCACGTTGAGGGATTTGGGCGGCGGGAAGTCAGTCGGCAGATCGGCACAACTCAGCTGGAAGAGGCGGCTGGGCCGTTGGAGGTCCTTGAGGTAATGTTCTCCTAGATCACGCAGGGACATATCTTCTGGGAGAGCATGCTGTAGCAGGTCATGTGTCGTCTGCGAGAGCAGGATCTGTCCGCCATGCGCCGCGCTCATGATGCGGGCGGCGTGATGGACATCCAGCCCCACGTAGCCTGTTGCTGTTAGGGTTGGCTCGCCCGTATGCAACCCAATGCGGACCCGCACCGTGACGCCATCTGGCCAGGCATGAGCGCAGAGCGCCCGTTGCACGGCCACGGCGGCTGCCACGGCATCGCTGGCACGGGCAAAGACCACGAAGAAGGCATCGCCCTGTGTATCGACCTCATGGCCATGATGCTGCGCGAAGGCGCTGCGCATCAGGTGGCGACAATCAGCCAGCACGCTAGCGTAGCGCTCGCCCACCTGTTGCAACAGGCGCGTCGAGCCTTCCATATCGCTGAAGAGCAGCGTGAGCGTTCCCGTCGGGAGCTCGGCCATCGAGGGGCTCCTCGTCTCGCATTCTGGATGCGTCGTCTTGAGAGCACATCTTTACGCTTCAAGGGTGTTCTTCCTTGGGACACCCTTCTCTGGATGCTCTCACATTATATCTCATCGTATATGGACGAGGCAAAGCGTCTTTCTCCACAGCCCTGCTCGCTCATGCCTGAGTGCTCCATCATGCTATCTAGCTGTCTAATGAGCAGATTTCTTCGATGGGACTGGAAGCGTAAGGCCAAAAAGTTCAGCCAGGTCTTGCGTAATCTCCCGTAACCGCGTTAGATTAACGGTGGCTCCATAAGTGACGTTTCGATGGCGCTACAAGGATGGCGCCTAGATAACCTCTACAAATGCAAGCAAACATATTAAAATAAATATTAAGCATTCAAGCAGCCGGTGTTTTTCGATAATTAAACTGACCATGGTGATTCTTAACCAGTTCTCAACCAACTCTCAATTAGCTAAATACATAACGATGCTAAAATCACTCATGTAGGCTTAAGTAAAATTTGAAGCACAATGCAATAACAGTTCTCTCAAACTCAATCGAGATATTACTGGAAAATAAATAGAGGAGGATAAATATATAACAGGTAGGCCGGACGTTGAGATAGAAGCATTGACCTGTAGCACATTGCCTCACGTAGAGTCCACCTGAAAGTCAGCAGTAGTCGTTGAAGACTGGACATTGTAGCCTCAGAGCAATCAATCACAACAGTCTGATACGGCTTTTTTATGCCTGTAATGAAAGGTACATGCTACGAGCATGCAAAGTACAAAACAGAAACAGCGGCCTACTCGAAAACGGCAGTGGGGTGCGGAACACCGTACACAGCCATTGCCAATGATGCATGAAAAATCATCAACTTTGAAAATTGCCTTCAGTCGTCTTGCAATCGTATTGACCATAGTTTTTTGGATAATGTATCTTATCTCGGCAATTATTCGTCAATTCTTCGAAGGGTCAAAGACGTTTTCATTTACGATGCAAGCCATTGGCTACTTGATCATAGTAACGTTGCTGACATTCTCCGCGCTCATGTACCTGGTGGCACGTCAGGGGACATTTCAGAGGTTTAGTAAGCATGTACGCGTACCACGAGCCGAACTCGATAGACATTTCTCAGAGCAGCAACCCTCGATCACTGTACTCGTGCCATCCTACAGTGAAGAACCAGAAGTTGTCCGTAAGACCCTGATGTCGGCAGCATTGCAGGAATATCCTGGTATGCGTGTCGTGCTACTGGTTGACGATAAACCTAATCCCTCAAATCCAGCAGTTGCCGCCCGACTCAACGCTACTCGTGAGCTTGGCAACCATATCATGAGGCTTTTTGCTGAACCACGTGCCCGTTTCAGCACTGCACTCTACCAATTCGAACAACGGTACGCAGGCAATTGGTCTATAGCGCAGGCGACGATTATCGAGCTTGCGAACCATTATGCATGGGCGGCGACATGGCTCAATGCGCTTGCGCATAAAGAGGAGATTGATGACCATGTAGATATATTCTTTGTCGAACAAGTGCTCAATGGCCTTGCCAATGAATTACGCCTCGTTGGCGACGCACTGATGACTTCTTGCCAGGAAGGTGCCCAGCTCCCTATCGAACGTATACGGCAACTATATCGTCGGCTGGCCTGGATTTTTGATGCCGAGGTAACTATTTTTGAACGGAAGAAGTACGCTTCACTCTCCCATGAAGCCAATAAGGCTATGAATCTAAATTCCTACATTGGCTTGATGGGCGGTACGTATCTCCAGCGCGAGACCCCGGATGGGCTTATCCTGATTCCGGTTGCCGAAGGCCAAAAAGGCGACGTGACGTTCCCTGACAGTGAATTTCTCCTGACTCTTGATGCTGACTCCATCCTGCTACGTGAGTATTGTCTGCGTCTTGTCTATTTCTTGCAGCAGCCAGATAATGCACGGGTAGCGGTGACGCAAACTCCATATTCGTCCTTCCGGGGGG
>DATGGW010000490.1:0-2205 GCA_035308345.1 Ktedonobacteraceae bacterium
GGGCTAACCTCGAGGATATGCCGGAAGTGCGCGATTGGGTGTGGACAGACTGAGAGGTGAGCGTTTTGTGAGGCGGTTGGATATGAATCACTCCTTGAGCTATCCCACCGGGGGCAGCGTGGCCAGCGAATAGCCTACCCCAATTTTGGTGAGGATATAGCGCGGTTGAGATGGATCAGCCTCAAGTTTATGGCGCAATCGGTTGATGTTGACCTGCAACATATGACTCTCGCCGAGGTATTCCGCACCCCAGACATGCTCGAGCAGCAAATCCTGGGTGATGATACGCCCGGCATTCTGGGCCAGGTACGCGATGATGTTGTACTCGGTGGGAGTCAGTGGAATCTCCTTGCCTGCCTTTGTCACCAGGTGCTGCGAATAGTCTATGGTCAGGTCGCCGGTGCTGATACTGGTCTGCAACCCCTGGGCGCTTTCTTTGGCCGAGAATTGGGTGCGGCGCAGCACGGCGCGCACGCGCGCCAGCAGTTCATCTACACTGAACGGCTTGGTCAGATAGTCGTCCGCGCCAAGATCGAGGCCGCGCACTTTCTCCTGGTCCTGTCCGCGCGCGGTGACGATGATGATGGGCACCGCGGAAAACTCGCGCACTCGCTGGCAGACAGTAAAGCCGTCCATCTTCGGCATCATCACATCCAGCAACACCAGGTCGGGCGTACTACGCTCAATTTCCTCCAACGCCTGCTGGCCGTCGCTTGCTGAGAGGACAACATATCCTTCCAACTGGAGATTGCGCGTAATCAATCGCAAAAGCTGAGGATCGTCATCAGCAGTGAGTATGGTTGTTTTCCGGGCAGGCATCTACACTTCTCCCTCTCTGGTGGACGTGATAAATCGCGCCCTACAAACTTTGTTTGCAATTATTCAAATGATGGGTATCTCGCCCAGTGGAAGCTGCACATAGAATGCGCTTCCACGTCCATGCGGTCTGTTCTCAGCCCAAATGACGCCCTGATGCAATTCAACAATGTGTTTGCATATCGCCAGCCCCAGGCCGAGACCATTGACTTCGCGTGTCAGCCGCGTATCAACGCGGTGAAAACGGTCAAAAATGCGCTCAAGATGTTCGATAGGAATGCCCAGACCAGTGTCAGTGACACAAATCTCCAGCATCTTGCGTGATACATGCGTAGTCGCCTGGTGGATGCGATTGATGGCGCCCTTACGAAGCGTTCTGCCTGTCGCCGAGTCCTGCACATGCACGAGCGGGCGGATAATCACTTTGATCAGCCCGCCCTCTGGCGAATATTTGATCGCATTTTCCAACAGGTTGTCAAATACCTCGCGCAGACGACGAGGGTCGGCCATGATAAGTGGGGCGCTCTGGCTAGCGCTGCCGTCAGCATTTTCCAGCTTTAGACCGAAAACAAAGCGGTCCGCAAAAGTTGCCACCACCCGCTCTTCAATGGCGGCGATGGCCTCGCGCGCCAGGTGCGCCACGTCTACCGGCGAAGGTTCAATCGTGACCTGGTCTGTCTCCAGCTGCGACATCTCTAGCAGGCGTCCAATGATGACTTCCAGGCGATCACTGGCCTCATTGATCGCCAGCAGAAATTGATGGCGCTCCTCGCGCTGGAGACGCCGCTCGTGTCGCAGCAGTGTCGCGGCATAGCCTTTAATAGAGGCTAGCGGGCTGCGCAGTTCATGGCTCACCGTGCCCAGCAGTTCCGCTTTCAACAACTCCATCCCTTCTAACGCTTCTCGCACGGCAGTTCGCTCCAGTTCATGCACCCGCTCGGCCAGCAAAATGCTGGCGATAACCGCCCCAATTGAATCTCCCACCAGCGGCAAAATCTTGTGGCAGCGTTCGATGCGGGCAGCGCAATCTTCATCCTGTTCTCCTACCGTCCATCCAAACACCAGCAGCACCTTCTGTACCCGGCTCATGCGATGCAGTGGGACCGATTGTGGGTGTTCCAGTCTTCTCAGAGCATCGGCATGCATCGATCGCGCAGCCTCTTCCGCGACTTCACCAGGTATCAGCCTGTACATGGCCCAACAGGTCATACCGGGCAACTTCGGCTGCCTGTCCAGCGACGAAAACGTCTCCAGCAGGGCGTAGGCTTCTTCTTCCTGGACATTATGGAGCGCTAATGCGCGAAAGCTCTTAGCATTTGCCGTAGAAAGCGCGGAGGACTGTTCAAATGCATCGAGGTCCTCGCTCAATAGCACAGCGCCGCGCTCAGC
>DATGGW010000491.1:0-3604 GCA_035308345.1 Ktedonobacteraceae bacterium
TACCACTACCCCGTACGGATTTTTCCCTTTGCCGTTGTATTCCGCCTTGAACAGCACCGGTTTGGTGACACCGCGTATGCTCAGGTCGCCAAGCACGTTGTATTCGTTGTCTTTGACATGTTCTACCTTCTTACTCTTGAAGGTGAGAGCCGGGTAATGCTCCACGTCGAAAAAGTCAGCAGAGCGCAAATGATTATCGCGGTAATCGCTGCGTGTATCGATGCTCGTGGCATCAACCTGGGCATCAACCCAGGAATTTTCTGGATGCTGCTCATCGATATTGAGGTGGCCGCTCAAGACATTAAAATGTCCGCGAACGGTGGTGAACATCATATGTTTAACTGCGAATGTGGCTTCTGAATGCGCCGGATCAATTTCCCACGCCATAGTTGTATTCCTCCTGAAAAGGTCTATATCAAATAGTTAGTAACTTCACCAACTGAAGTAAGTATACATTATACACTTTCTTTTGTCAAGTACCTAATTTTTTATTAGTGAATTGCGAAAGTTTGCTAGCGGCGGGTGTTGCGCTTCCAGGACGACCGCAAGGGTCGCCCCTACTATACACGCGCAGGACGGGAATGCACGGTAAAGGTACAGAGTAAGGGCGATCCTTGCGGTCGCCCTGGCAATCATTCAAGCGTATGATATAATTTGCTCAACATTAGCAACACATGTGATACGAAGGACGATTGATGTTCACCCTCAACGATATACTCCAGGGCAATGAGGGCAAGATAAGCCTGCTCAGCGCGGCCACGCCCGAACCCGCGCAAGTCTTCCCTGCCGCGCAGCACGATAGCCGCCAGGTCGGTAGGGGTGATCTCTTTGTAGCGATAAAGGGCGCGCGCGTCGATGGTCATCGCTTCATTCCAGAAGTGGCGCGCGCAGGGGCGGGCGCGGCGCTCTGCATAGAACCTGCCAGTGATGTGCCAGCCGATTTCCTGCAAATAGTTGTGCCGCATGTTATCAATGCCCTGCATGGCACGGCGCACACGCGCGCTGCGCGGCAGCAAAACACCATCTTCATCGGCATCACCGGCAGCAATGGCAAGACCAGCGTCAAAGAAGCAGCCGCCTCCGTGCTGAGTCGCAAAGCGCCCACACTCAAAACGTTTGCATCTTACAACAATGAAATAGGCTATCCACTGACGCTGCTGCGCCTGGAGGCGCAGCACCGCTATGCCGTGCTCGAGATGGGTGCGCAGTGGGTAGGGGAACTGGCGTGGTTGTGCAATACCATTGCCCGGCCCGCCTGGTCGCTGATTACCAACGTAGGCGCGGCGCATCTCGAGTATTTTGGTTCGCAGGAACGTGTTGCGCTGGCAAAAGGCGAGTTGGTCGAAGCCCTGCCGGCAGATGGGATTGCTATGCTCAACTATGATGATACCAATGTGCGAGCCATGCGCGACAGGACACAGGCCCGCGTGCTCTATTATGGATTGAGCGAAGAGGCCGAGGTGCGCGGCAGCGACTTACAGGGCGACGAACTGCGCGGGCACAGCTTCACTTTGAGCTATCACAGGCAGGAACAGCGAGTGCAACTACGTTTGCCGGGCAGGCACGGCGTGATGACTGCGCTGGCTGCCGCCGCAGCAGGCTGCGCAGCAGAGATGCCAATTGACGAGATATGCGCCGCGCTGGAAACGCTCTCCCCGGCAAAAGGACGCTGCGAAATCAAGGCCGGCCCCAACGGCAGCACCATGATCGATGACACGTATAACGCCAATCGCCAGTCTATTGTGGCCATTACGCAGGCCATGCGCACAGCAGCCATTGCGCCCGGTGGGAAACGCTGGGTCGTGCTGGGCGACATTCTTGAACTGGGGAAGTATGCTCGTGATGAACATATGGCAAGCGGAGCGGCCCTGGCAGGAAAAGTCGATTACCTGGTGGCCATTGGCGACCAGGCGCGTTACTATATAGAGGGCGCAATTCAGGCCGGCATGCCAGCTTCCCACATATACTATTTCAAGGCCGATCTTGAGAACAGCGATAATCTGGAAGCAGCCAAACGCGCCGCCGCAGAGTTGCTCAAGCAGCAGCTACACGGCGAAGACCTGTTGTTGCTCAAAGGCTCGCGGGGCATGCAAATTGAGACCATGTTAGCAATGCTCAATTGACCAGCAGGGAGAGGTGAAGAAGATGGCACACAAGAAGAAAATCCGCGTCGGGATCGTCTTTGGCGGTCGCTCAGGCGAACACGAAGTCTCGCTGGCATCGGCCACGTCGGTCATGGCTAACCTGGATAGCGAGAAATATGAGGTTGTGCCCATTGGCATCACCAAAGCAGGCTCCTGGCTGCTCGGAGCAAAACCTCAACAGTTGCTGGCATTTGAACAAAGCGCGAATCAGGATACAGAACTGGAGTCATCAACGGCGGTCACGCTGACCGGAGATCCGCGCCTGCATCGCCTTATCCCCGTCGAGCAGGGTGAAGATTTAGGCAACCAGGGCGCGCTGGATGTGATTTTCCCGGTGCTGCATGGCACATACGGTGAAGATGGCGCATTGCAGGGGCTATTGGAAATGGCGAACGTACCCTACGTGGGCTGCGGCGTGCTGGGTTCCGCGCTGGGCATGGACAAAGAGAAGATGAAGATGATCTTCCAGAGGGTGGGTCTGCCTGTCGGAGACTACCTGGTCTACCTCCGCAGTATGTGGGAGCGCGAGCCGGAGCCAATTATGGATGCCATCGAGCAGCGTCTGGGTTATCCCTGCTTCGTCAAACCCGTGAACCTGGGGTCGAGCGTCGGCGTCAGCAAGGCGCACGACCGCGCCGAATTGCGACACGCCATCAACGAAGCGGCGGAGTACGACCGCAAAATCATCATCGAGCGCGGCATCAATTGCCGCGAGTTGGAATGCGCGGTGCTGGGCAACGACGAGCCAATCGTCTCGGTAGTGGGCGAGATCGTTTCCAGCAATGAATTTTACGATTACCGCGCCAAGTATATTGACGGCAAGTCGCAGGACATCATTCCAGCAGACATTCCACAGTCCACAGCCGAAGAAGTGCGCCGCCAGGCAGTGCAGGCTTTTCTCGCGCTCGATCTGAGCGGGCTGGCGCGTGTTGATTTCTTCCTGGAACGCGAAACTGGCCAGGTCTATATCAACGAGCTTAATACCATGCCGGGCTTTACCGCCATCAGCATGTATCCCAGGTTATGGGAAGCCAGCGGACTGCCTTACGCTGAACTGCTGGATCGTCTGATCGAGCTGGCTATCGAGCGTCACGCAGACCAGCAGCGCAACCGCACCAGTTTGTAATTGTGAGGGCTACGAGGGCGACCGCAAGGGTCTCCACCCCACATCCACACAGCTCCCGCCCTTACAATGACTACGGGATGAAATAGGAGAAAACGTTATGTCGCGCACCACTATTCGTTCAATCGTTGTCGAGCCTTTGAACATCCCTTTGCTGGAACCATTTACCATCGCTACAGGTAGCGTTAATGAGGCGCGCAACGTATTGATAACCATCGCGCTTGCAGATGGCAGCATTGGCTATGGTGAATGCGCGCCTTTCTCACCAAGCACCGGCGAAACGCAGGAAACGGCGCTGGCGGGTTCGCGTGGCTGCGCGGCGCTTATAGAAGGCAAG
>DATGGW010000492.1:0-10526 GCA_035308345.1 Ktedonobacteraceae bacterium
CGCCTTCACCAACCAGGCTGTTGATAACATGCTCAAACGGCTCGAACGCGAGGGTTTTCACGACTTCGTGCGCCTGGGACACGATCGCAGCGTCGATGACGCCATCCAGCATCGCCTCCTCAAGCGGCTGGTCGAGCAAAAGGGCGCGCTGCAATCGGCGCGCGAAATATTGCGAAACACGCCAGTCGTCGCATCCACCGCCGCTACATGGTCATCGGACAAATATATCCCACCGGTGTTCAACGATAACATGGACACGACAACATCTCAGGACGAAGCAGGAATGCATTTCGACGTAGCCATTATCGATGAGGCAGGGCAATTGACTATGCCTGCTATGCTGGGCGCACTGCGTTTCGCCAGGCGTTTCATCCTGGTGGGCGACGAAAAACAACTCCCACCCCTTGTGCTGAGCAAAGAGGCGGCGCTGGCAGGGCTATCTGACTCGCTCTTCAGCATACTAAAGCGGGCTGACGAGCAGTACGTCCAACAGCATAGCGGAGCAATCAGCGCGTGCGTGCCCCTGAAGACGCAATATCGCATGAACCATTGGATTTCACACTTTGCCTCAAATGCCTTTTATAATGGAGAATTGCGCGCGCATCCAATAGTAGCCAGCCGCGTGCTGCCATTTACCACGCCGCGTATCGGCGTCACCGTTGAAAAGGCATCCATCACTCAGGCGCTTGACCCTTATACTCCCCTGGTGTTTATCGACGCGCGCAATAAGCCTGGTATGCAAGAGGGGTCAAAGACCAGCAATTGCGAGGCCCGCACCGTGCGAGAAGTGGTGGCAGGCTTACTTGCGCGCGGCATAGAAGAGAGTGATATAGGGATTATTGCCCCTTACAGAGCGCAGGTCGCCAATCTTCGCAGGCATCTTTTCAGTGATGACAGGGAAAGCGGGTGGCGCGCCCTATCTCCCACAACGCCGCTCAGCGTTGATACGGTTGATCGCTTTCAGGGCGGTGAACGGTCTGTCATTATCATCTCATTTGCCACAACCGTCACACCCACGGCAGAAAGCCAGTTGCGCGAGCATCTCACCGATCCGCATCGCCTGAATGTAGCGCTTACTCGCGCTCAGCGCAAACTCATTCTGGTCGGCAACGCCGCCGCGCTTGCCGCTTTGCCCATCTTTCAACAACTGCTCACCTACTGCCGCGATGAGCGCTCCATTATCACTCACCCATGGGGGTAAAGTTAACAAAAGCGTCGTCCTCATCCTGTTGATTTTTGCAACCGAATACGGTAATTCCCCGTTCTGTAGGGACAGGGAGAAGATGTGGTGTGGATGCGGAGGCCTTGTGCCTGTCCTGGTGGCATAGCGATCCTGTCAGGTTCCCGCAACATAAAGTGGCAGATCCCCACCAGGACGAGGACAAGCACAAGGCTCCCGCATCTACACCGCTCCGCCTCTTGTCCCTACTGAATGGATGAATATTGTTTTTGCAGCGAGCGCAATACCTCGGATGGTTCATTGAAATCGAGCAGATCTGAGCAGGCGCGTTCGAGCGAAGCCTGGACACTATAAATAGGCGCGCGTTGTAGGATGACATCTACCGCGTGCATCAAATTCAACGCGACGTGAAATGGCTGCTCTATCTCCTGGTAATGTATACGGAAGTGCTCCATCCCCAGGCCGGTCAGCACCAGCAAAGTACGCACACCTGCAGCCATTCCAGCCTGCACATCAGTGATGCTATCTCCAATGAAGATCGCGTCGCTTAAATCCAGATCAAGTTCGCGGCTTGCCTGGAGCAGCATACCCGGACGCGGCTTGCGGCAATCACAATCCGCATCTTTGCCATGCGGGCAATAATAGACTTTCTCAACCGCCCCACCCGCTTCCTCTATTTCAGCCATCATACGGCGATGGATATCTTCTACTGTATCTATCGATATAATGCCTTTTGCTACCGCAGCCTGGTTCGTGCAAATAACAACGCGATGCCCGGCCTTCGTCAAACTGGCAATCGCCTCGCGTGATCCCGGTAAGAAGTGAAACTCGTTCCAGCTCTTAACATAATCCGACCTGTTTTCATTGATAACCCCATCCCGATCAATAAAGATTGCTGACACTCCTGCACCCCTATCGTTGTATCTGAATAGTTCGATTTATGTCGACCTGGCGCCCACAAGAGGCATCAGGGTTCTCCATCGCTTGAACCTGAAATATCTACCAGTCCTTTTTTCATAGCATAAATAACCACTTGCGAGCGATCATAAATGTCAAGTTTCCGGTAAATGCTGCTGATATGATTGCGCACGGTTTTTTCACTGATCTCCAGGGTTCGCGCAATCTCCTTTGCAATCATTCCCCTGGCAATCAATTTGAGCGTTTCAGTCTCACGCGATGTAAGACCATCCGCACTCGAGTCCCTTTCAGCAAGCTGCCGCTCCAATTCCATATCCAGTTCCGAGGTTATAGCCTGGCGCATACAGGTCAGGCTATCGCGGGCCAGTTCCTGCCAGGTTTCCACCTTTTCTACCACCTGCTGGCCTACTTCTCCACTTGAAGCCAGGTAACGTATGCGAAAATACTCCAGGTCAGCCACGAGAGCGGTCAAAGATTGCACTACACTATCATATAAATCGCGCGCGATGCGCTGCCGCTCCGCATCCCGTACCAGCCGTGTGGCAGAGGCATCTAACGCATCGAGCATGGCATAGCTTCCTTTTCAACCTGTGCAACTTTTTCACCTATCCCTCATTTATACCTCTTCGGCGTTGCACTCTGATTGAGACAGGGCTACTATAGCGGTTAAGATTTGCTCAACCAGGCGAAGAGTTCTTAACCCGACTTGTGCCACTTCCCAATTCTAGGATATACTCAACCAACATGCAAATGGTAGGAGAAAGGGGGCACTAATGGAATGCTCTTCATGCGGCGCGCGCAATCGTGATGGAGCAAAATTCTGCAATCACTGCGGCAGCACTTTGTTCAGTGACGAGCGACTTCGCCAGCTAGATCTCTGTTTTGTGATGGATGGCACCGGCAGCATGCGAGACCATATCGAGGCCGCACGTAAGGACCTGCAGGGGTTCGCCCGCAAGCTGACAACACACCCGCTGCGCCCGAACATGTCCTACGCCCTGGTAGTCTACCGCGATCATTCCGATTCTGACAAAAATATTGTTTCAGAGCGGTCTCCATTCTCACTCTTCCTGGCAGACTTGCAACTCGCGCTCGACAACACCCACACGAAAGGCGGCGGCGGTGACAGCGCGGAAGCCGTGGCGGACGGTCTCTATGATGCCTGCTATCGACTCAAATGGCGCGAACACGCGCACAAAGTCATCATGCTGGCAGGCGATGCGCCACCGCACGGCAAAGGCGGCCACAGGGATAAATATCCTCAGGGCTGCCCCTGTGGACATGATCCTGAGACCATCGCCCGCGAAGCTCGCATGCGCGGCATTACCGTCTTCAGCCTGGGCATCGGCGACAACCCATCGATGATACAGAGCTTCCGGCAAATCGCACGGCAAGGTGGAGGTACATTCGTCTCTATCGGCAGCGCCGACTCTTTAATTGAGCAGGTATTAGCTCTCATAATGGCGGAGTTCGGCAAAGTCGATGTCGATGGCACTGTGCTTGCCGCTTATTCATCCACATCGACTCCGCAATCAATCGCAGCGGCCACAGGCCTTCCTATCGGTGAAGTCGATGAAAGCATGAATCGCCTGCGGCAGAAACGCCTGATATAAGCAACAGGAATGCAGGAGGTAGCTATGTCAGAACGCGCCATTCTCACTGTCGGCAGCTTGAATATGGACCAGGTGGTGCAGGTGCCGCGCCTGCCCGCGCTTGGAGAAACGCTGCTCGGCGCGGGTTCGCTCAAATTCGTGCCAGGAGGAAAAGGCGCGAACCAGGCGGTAGCCATGGCGCGCCTGGGCGCACCTGTCGCGCTGGCCGGCCGCGTGGGCAGCGACCCCTTTGGGGAACAACTACTCAGGGCATTACAGGCTGACGGCGTCGATACGCAGCTCGTCGTGGTCGATGCTCAGGAAGCCAGCGGCATAGCCTTCATCTTTCTCTCACCGGATAGGGATAATGCTATCGTGGTTGCCTCCGGCGCGAATATGCGCGTTGGCGAGGACGCGCAGCAACTTGAACGCATCTATGAGACCATCCCCCACTCATCAGCGCTTGTTCTCCAACTGGAAATTCCCCTGGAAACTGTCAAGAAGATGATCGTTGCCGGTCACCAGGCCGGGATACCCATCATCCTCAACCTCGCGCCCGCTCAACCACTGACCTGGGATACCCTCGAACAACTTACCGCACTGATCGTCAACGAGACCGAGGCCAGCATGCTCAGCGGGCAGCGCATCGACTCCCTGGAAGATGCCCGCGTCGTGGCAAATGTGCTGCACGGACGTGGCATCCCCATCGTCATCA
The DNA here is from genome assembly GCA_035308345.1 of Ktedonobacteraceae bacterium. Lineage (GTDB taxonomy): Bacteria > Chloroflexota > Ktedonobacteria > Ktedonobacterales > Ktedonobacteraceae > CF-113. The sequence goes on from DATGGW010000492.1 coordinate 4,406, forward strand.
TCACCCTGGGCGCGCAGGGCGCATTGCTGGCAACCTCAAACGCTGCTGGCCAGACACAGAACGTGTATCAGCCCGCGCCCAGAGTCCAGGTCATCGACACAACGGCCGGCGGTGATTGCTTCGCCGGAGCCTTCACCGTCGCCTACACCGAACAGCAGTCCCTGCCAGATGCGCTGCGCTTCGCCGTCTATGCCAGCTCCTTAAAAGTGACGAAATTCGGCGCGCAATCCGGCTTGCCCACACGCAAAGAAGTCGAAGCGTTCCAGACCGAACATAACGCGCACATATGATAAAACAGGAAAATCACAGTTCTTTGACACCCATCTGTTCCATGACGCGCTTCAGACGAAGTAAACCCTTCCGGATACGCACTTTCACGGTGCCGAGTGGAATATGATATCCCTGGGCAATCTCGGATTGGGTCCAGCCCTGAAAATACTTCAGGTCGATCACCTTCTGCTGTTCCAGTGGAAGATGCCGGAGGGCCGCACGTACCTGAGCAATCAGAACAGACCTCCATGCCTCGTCCCAGACATCGGGTGCGAGGGCCAGTTCCTCTTCCGCAATCGCATCCAAATTGATCTCATGCAAGCTGGCGCGGCGTTGGAGAGCACGCAGATAGTCGATGCTGCGATGATGCACGATTGAGAGGAGCCAATTGCGCACAGTCCCTGCCTGGGGAGAGTATGTGGTGGCGCGTCGCCAAACCGCTAAGAAAGCTTCCTGGGTAAGGTTTTCAGCAACTTGATGATCGCTGACCAGGTGGTAGGAGAACAAATAGAGCATACGATGGTGTCTTTGGTAGAGCGGATCCATCGCCCAAACTTCCCTATCGGCAATGGCCTGGATCAATACTTCGTCGCTGTGCTGATTTATGAGGACAGGCCCATCTATTACTGCCTGCGCTCTTCTCTCTTCTTTCTTGAAACGCTGCATAGTATCTTTCTTCTGCTAGAGACGCTGCTCGTTGCCCGGGCAGGTACAACGCTTGTTTGATGAGGTCGTCAATGAAGTTCGTTCCATGATGGAGTGAAAATCTTTTTGAATTGCTTTCTAAATTAAGATACGCAAATTTACTTCACCTGGATCAATTTTTAATAATTGTCAGAGTAAACTAAATATTGAAGAGCTTTTTCACTACAGCTTGCTATCTTCTCCATAAAGTGGATCTTTTATGCTGTGCGGATTCACGTAATCCACGCTTTTCACTGAGGCGTAGGTATTTATAGAAGGAAGTAAGCGAGTTGCACTATATGACGATCTTCGCCTCCTGTAATTATGATGGTGGCTTTGAAAGAAGAGCTTATCATCTCTAGAGATTGAGGCGTCCACCAGTCCTCCTGCGACTTGGAGAGACAAGAGATATCTGAGCACTCTCCTATCAACCTGGCGAACTACTTCTACACATTTGTCTAGTAGGCTTATATAAGTGTGCGATAGCCATGGCTATTTACACGTTCGAGCACAAAGAGGGAAAATATGACGAAACAGGTCAGACTATCCGATGAGAACACGGGCGAACAGCGTCCAACCAATCTACTTCAAGGCATCACATCACGGAGAACGCTTCTGCGCAATTCTCTTATCAGCGCGACAGCCGTGGCCTCCGCGAGCCTGCTAATGACCCAGACAGCAGGCGCTGCCAGCAATACAGCGCTTCACTTAAGCTCTGAGCAGGCATTCCAGGAGATCAGGAAAGACGAGGACGCGCATGTAACCTTCCTGGTAGGAGCGCTCGGTTCGGCGGCTCGCCCCAAGCCATCTTTCAAGGGACTGAGGCAAGACGATCTTGAAGACTTTGTCAATCTGTCGCGGGTCTTTGAAAACGTGGGCGTTGGAGCCTACCTGATGGCAGCGCCTGCCATTAGCAGCAAAGGAATCCTGGCAGCGGCAGGATCAATCCTCACAATTGAGGCGCGGCATGCCGGATATCTGGATGCCTTGACAGGTATGCCGCTAAGCCCCAATGGAGCTTTCGACAAGCCAATTTCGCAGGCACAGATAGTCGCAGATGTGTCGCCGTTCATTGCCAGCCTCAATGGAGGCCCTGATCCTTCCAAACCATTGAAAAACGATGTCGATATCCTGAATTTTGCCCTGCTCCTGGAATACCTCGAAGCCACGTACTACGATATCAATGTGCCGAAGTTCTTCGGCTAAAGGTGTTACCAGGGCTTCTCGAATTATAAGCGTAAGCCATAGCGTGGAAATGAACCGGCGAAAGGTGGCCCGTTGGTCTTGTAGTCACCTTTCGCCGGTTCATTTCCGTTCTTGTATTCCGCAGTTTCCTTGACTCGCTATGTTATCTTTTGGGTAGATGTCTGCGGATTTCCGTTGGCTCTCCTGGCTCATTGCGTCTATACAGGCGTACAGGTATAAGCAAACCATATTTCTACCTGCTTCTATCCGAAAGAGGAAACTTCCATGCTCCGTTTGTTGATTGACACCGATCCTGGCATCGACGATGCCCTGGCGCTGTTCCTGGCCCTGGCTTCACCTGATGTACAGCTTGAGGCTGTGACTACCGTTAGTGGCAACGTGCATGTGGATCTCACCACGCGCAACGCATTGGCCTTGTTGGAACTGGCAGGACGCCCCAATATACCCGTCGCGCGCGGAAGTGATCGCCCGCTTGTGCGCCAGCCTGTAATTGCTGACTACGTGCATGGTCGCAATGGCCTGGGCGAGGTCGCGCTGCCCGACCCACAAGGCCAACCGCTGGCAAACCATGCCGTCGATGTGATTATCCAGAAGATTATGGAGGCTCCTGGAGAAATTACGCTGGTAGCCATCGGCCCGCTCACTAACGTCGCGCTGGCTGTGCGCCGCGAGCCGCGTATCGCGCAGTTGGTGCGCGAAGTGGTCATTATGGGTGGCGCGCTGCGCGTGCCTGGCAATGTAACTCCGGCTGCCGAATTTAACATTTTTGCGGATCCGCATGCCGCGCACATCGTCATCCACGCGGGCTGGCCCATACGCCTGGTCTCGCTCGATGTCACCAACCGGGCCGACTTGCAGCGCGAACATGTCAATGCGCTTGCAGCCAGTGATCACCCTGTCACTCAAATTATGAAGCGCATGGTCGATTACCATCTTGACGTGTTTGGCAAAGCGCGGGGCATCGCCGCTTTCCACATGCATGACCCGCTCAGCCTGGCTGCCGCTATCCAACCAGACCTTATCACCAGGAAACCCGCCTATGTAGACGTTGAACTGAGTGGCACCCTGACCCTGGGAGCGACCGTTGCCTACTTTGAAAAAGTGGAAGACATAGACCCCGCGCTGGCCCATCCGCGCCGCTCGAACGTGCTCGCCTCCACTGGCGTGGATATCGAGCGTTTTATCACCATGTACATAGAAAGAATACATGGCGCTTTTTCATAATCGACAGTTAACATATCTTTGACAAGCTCGCAGCTATGGGCTATAGTAATGTTACATAATTCCTATCAAGTTACTAAGGTTTAGCATAAAGGAGTACTAAGGCCATGGCGGTCATAAACGAAGCAGAGGTCATGGATGCGCTGCACGAGTGTTACGATCCGGAAATTCCCGTCAATATTGTTGACCTGGGGCTTGTCTACAACGTTGATATAAATGAAGAGACCGGACACGTGGATGTTACTATGACTCTCACGGCGCTGGGGTGTCCTATGGCGGGCGAGGTCATCGCCGAGGTCGAGATGCGTGTAACAGAGGTAGAGAACGTCAAGTCGTGCAAAGCAAATTTGACCTTCGACCCTCCCTGGTCTCCTGATCGCATGACCGAAGATGCCAAATGGGAACTCGGCATGGTCTAGGCAGATCCTATTCAGGCAACCCAAGGGGCAATCTGTCAAAATAACAATAGCAGGCGGGTGATTGATATGGCGTATGCAGTACCACCAGAGCGTGGGGATATACGCGCGACCTTAGCCCTCAGCCAGGCTGAAGCACAGAACGGCAGCAGCCGCACGCTGAATCTTCCAGGTGGTCGCCGTATCACGGTACCTATCCAGGCAGGCGTTCATGATGGACAAGAAGTTCGTCTCCCAGGGCAGGGCGAAGCGGCCTGGGATGGTGGCCCCATTGGCGATCTCATTCTGACCATATCGATTGCGCGTAGCCCGCTTTCAGGGCAGAGCAACCCGGTAATTGATCCCAACTCACCAACAGAATATATCTCGAAACCATCGTTTCCGCCTGCTGCTCCGGCGCCCAACTATCCTCCTGCTACGGCAGGCGCTATGCCTTATACTGCCTATCCCCCGCAAGCTGAATATACCGCAACCACCCCGGCGGGAGCCTATCCTGACTATGCGTCACAGTCGCCACAGGAGCAAATGTACCTGCCACAGAATCAAAACGCCTATACGGCTCCGCCACCCTATCCCGGCTACCCGCCGCCCGGACAGGTCGGACCACCGTCATATTCACCGCCGCCGCCCACGCGGCGGAGAGTCTCTCCAGCCATCATTACGCTTATCATCATCCTGGTGCTCCTCTTGCTTGCAGGCAGCGGACTCATTTACTATGTCGGAGTCTATCAACCCAAAGTACAGCGTGACCAGGCCACCGCTACAGCGCAAGCCCAGTTGACAGCCACTGCCAACTCCCAGAGCAGCGCCACTGCCGCCGCCAACGCCACCGTGACTGCTCAGGCTCAGGCCACAGCTAACGCCCAGGCTACTGTGAATGCCCAGGCATCGGCGACCGCTACAGCGCTCCAGAATATTTTGACCACTGTCACGAGCGGCACTCCCATATTGAGCGATACGCTTAGTGCGCAGAGCAGCAGTAATTGGGACATCCTTCAGCCCGCTAATTCTTCGGTTGGGGGCAGTTGCCAGTTCACCAACGGCGCTTACCACTCAAATATGCCGCAGAAGGGCTACTTCCAACCTTGTTACGCTGAAAATCCTACCTTTGCCAACTTTGCTTTCCAGGTTCAAATGACCATCACACAGGGAGATGAAGGCGGCATCCTTTTCCGCGCCGATCCCACCAACTCCAAATTTTACCTGTTCCGCGTCGCAACGGACGGCACGTATGACCTCTTCCTCTATACGGGCAGCCAGGCCAGTTCCGCGCATAGTTTGCTCTACAACACGGCTCAGAATTTTAAAACCGGCCTGAACCAGCCCAATACCATCACCCTTGTTGCTCAGGGTGACAACCTCTACTTCTACATCAATAACGAGTTCCTGGCCAGCGTGAGCAACAATACCTTCGCTTCCGGCAAAATCGGCGTGTTCGGGGAAGACAGCACCAATCCAACCGACGCAGCGTTTACTAACGCGCAAGTCTGGCAGTTGTAAAGCTATTGACAGACAAAGTCAACGCTGCTACACTCGTATCAGCAACAGAATAATGGCAACGAACGGGACAAATACCCTCGATTGAGCAACAGAGAACTGCGGGTCAGTGCAACGCAGCAGCAGCGCCGGGGGGAAATCCACCCGCAAGCCAGCGCGACAAGCGCCACCGGTCACCACCGTTATCAGGCAGCAGAGTTTCAATCTCTGGTGAGATTGAAAGAATCAAGGTGGCACCACGACCCACGCGCATCTATCGCGCCGTCGTCCTTCACAGGGGACGATGGCGTTTTTTATTGTACGTTGAAGGAGAATGAAATCACATGCTTGATCTCGCATTTATTCGCAGCCATCCAGATATCGTCAAAGAAGCTGCGCGCGTCAAAAATAATACGCTCGATATCGATTACCTGCTGGAAGTTGACCGGCAGGCGCTCGCATTGCAAAGACAGGTCGAGGAGTGCCACGCAGAGCAGAACCAGGTCTCGAAGCGCGTCCAGCAGGCGGGCAAAGACAGAGAACTGCGCGACACTCTGATCGCCGGGGCTAAAGAACTCGCTGAACAGATAAAGACCTTAGAGCCGCGCCTGAAAGCGTTGGAGGACGAACGCCAGCAATTGCTCTACTACGTCCCCAACATCCCTGATCCCGGCGCGCCCATCGGCAAGGATGAGAACGATAACGTACCCATCAAATACTGGGGCGAGAAACCCACCTTTGACTTCGATCCGCTCGATCACTACGCGCTGATGCAAAAGCTGGACGTGGTAGACATCGAACGCGCCGTCAAGGTGGCGGGCGCGCGCAGCTATGCGCTCAAAGGCGAT
>DATGGW010000493.1:0-8382 GCA_035308345.1 Ktedonobacteraceae bacterium
ATTGTGTCCAACCACCGCGTCCGTCTGGTAATAACGCGGATAACCATAAACGATATCATTGTATTTTCCAATGCCCCATGCCAGCACAGAAGATAAAGATACCCACAGGGCCAGCGCGGCAATCATTCCCACTCCCACATACAATAACCAGTGCATGGATTGTCTGCCCTGCTGTTTCTGAGACGGGGGAAAATTCAAGGTGGTGCTGCGTCCAGAGCCTACCTTGATTGGGCCTGATACCGCGCCATATGCCTGGCTTGTGCGGCGCGGTGTAATTGGAATCTGCTGGCGCATTGTTTCCGGATCACCCTCGCGCGCCACATTGCGAGCGCCTGTGGGCTGATTCAAGCGGATCGAACTGGTGGGAGTGCGCGGTGGATTCGGGGGCAGCGAATCGTCCTCAACAAGCAGATCATCAGTCCCTGCCTCCTGCCTCCCGCTCGTATCCGGTGGCAGCTTCAACGGGTTAAGATCGATGTGTTTCGTATCGCCAGGCCGCTTCTGCTGAGGCTGCCTTTTGTTACTCGCCATTGGTTCTCCCTTTCTTCGTAGCCCGGTGCGTGTAAATCATTACCCGTATACAGGTATTATTGTAGCATACATATGTCAAAATGTATCTGCGCTGTGGCGCGCTTCGACATCGGTACTATCTCTGATTGCCTCTATTGGGGTGAGGATCGTCCTTGCCGCGCCGCTTCTCCAACCACTTCTTAATGCTCGCCTCTTTGCCCTGATGACCTGGCTCATAATAGTGATGCCCTTTCAGGCTCTCCGGCAAATACTCCTGCAGCTGCCTGGTTCACAAGCAGCGCAATGTCATGAGTGCCATTCCCAGACGGGAGCAGCAAGAGGTCATGGCCGAACTGACGGGCATCTGGAAACAGGAGACCAAAGAGCAAGCCTTGCTCAATCTAGCTGCCTTCAAAGCCAAATATCAGAAGCGCTCTCCCGAAGCGATCCGCAGCCTCTGCGAGGATGAAGAGCATCTCTTGACGTTTTATGCCTTTCCTGCGGTCATGTACCGCTATATTCGCAGCACCAATGCCATCGAAAGCCTGTTTAGCAATGTGCGGCAGCGTACCGACCAGATTGACGCGTTCACGACCGAGACCAGTTGCCTCACCATCGTCTGGGCGGTGATGCAGGATATCCGCTTGCCGAAAATTCCGGTCGGCTAACCGTTCCGCGCTGATCGAACGTGACCAAGCAGCAACCAGCCAGAACGTCATGCAGAAGATGGATCACGCTCCTTCTGGCCAATGACTGCCACGCTCGTGTACTGCCGAGAGAGGGGACCGGCTTGGACACGCACGTCCTGAAAGCCTTGCCGCCGCATTCCCGGTATGACCTGCTCCGCGAGCGCTGCCTGAAAGGGCGGCCACACCTCCGCCTCCTCCCGCGCATTGATTTTTCCGGTGGACAGCGTAATGATCAGCCTGCCGCCCGGCTTGAGCACGCGAGACAGTTCTCTAAGTACCCGCACAGGCTCTGGCCAGAAATAGAAGGTGTGGATCGTCATGATCTTGTCGAAGGAGTGATCCGCATAGGGCAGGGCTGTCATCGTCCCCTGAGCTAACGCCACCCGTCCTGCCTTTACCGCCCGGGCATTGCGTCTGGTCGCTACCCGCACCATCATCGCCGACAGGTCAATCCCCATGACGTGTCCATGAGGAGCCTGCTCGGCAGCCAGCTTGATGCCCTGGCCTGCCCCAAAGCCAACCTCCAGGACCGTGTCCGTTGGCTCGATCTCCAGCAGGTTCAGCGTCCAGGCCGTCTCTCGCCTATGCTGACGCACCATCCGCTCACCGGCCAACCATCCCATCAGGCCATGGGGGGTGTTGTATTGCCGCTTCCACAGACCTTCCAGACGTTGTTTCACCTGCATGTGTGTCCTCCAGAGAGCCAAGAACAGACAGATCCTTCATCGCTTCAAGCGCTTTCACTCCATATTACTCAGGAATGAGGGGTCCGGCAAGGGGGATTTCCAGAGGGAGGCATCAGCTCGCTACACAACACTCGGCATGGTCTCACACGATATTCTGGTGAGACCCTGCTGCCAGCAGAGCAAACACGGCTGCCCGCGCGGTGCCAGTGGCATGGCAGGTCGTCTGTGTCGGAGGCATCGGAACGCGGGAGTAGGAGTGCCACCGGTCCTTGCTCTGGTAGAGTATTTGCCTGGATACACCGCCAGCTTTTACCACGGCCCCTTCGGCTGCACTCGGCAGTAGAGGTCGCTGCTTGCGTTGCGCGCTCCGCTTTGCGATTACGGGGCGGGGTGCTGGGGCAGGAAGAGTGCCAATACCACCGGAAGCACTACCAGCAAGGCGGTTGCGCTCAGGGCCCAGAGGGCGGCATTCGCCTGCGCCATCGCCCCGCTTTGCTGCCAGGCTGCCACCCGCCGCAGGACGCGCCAGATCGCCATGGCAAACACCGCGAGCGAGAGCAGCAGTCCAACGCTCAAAACAAGCACCGCCGCTTGTTGCTGGGCGAAAAATCCCGCTCCTTCGTACAGATGGCGCGCGAGTGCCGTAAGGGGTATCGTCATCCCCCCTACAGCGGCCAGGAGTTCTAACGGGATCAGCCCGACCAGCAGTCCTCGCCCCACGCCAGCTCCCCTCTTCGTCACGCGTGTCGATCCCCGACCGGCAGCATCATTTCTCGTATAGGTATGCATGATTTCTTTCCTCCTTGTCATCTGAGCTCACGAGGCGCTCGTGTCTGCACCAAGCGCAGCCGTGTAGAAGGCGACAAGCTGGTCGACGTAGGCTGTCCCCTCCACATGATAGGCCTGAGCGTGTGTGGCACCGGGCACCAGCCAGGTCTGGACGTGAGCGCCAGGCGCGCTGCGCGCTGCGGCAGCCAGGGTAAACAGGTTCGTGACTGGCGTATCGGTATGGTTCTCGTTATCGTTGGCTCCCTGGATCAGCAAGATCGGGCGTGGGGCGATGCTGGCAATCACCGCGACGGGAGCCGTGTGGTAGTAGTCGACCCCGTAGAGGACCTGGGCCGCCAGCAGCCCTCCCGGCGTGAAGAGCGAGGGGATATGACCTTGCGCCGGGATATCGCGCTCCAGCAGCGGCAAGATATCGGCGAAGGCGCTATCGGAAACGATGGCCCTTATGGCTGGCTCCTGGGCGGCGGCCAGAATCAGCGTGGCGGCCCCCAGCGAGACACCCCAGCCAGCAATGGCACGCGGCCGACCGAGCGCCGGGTAAGGAAGCGGGCCTGTGCGCAAGAAATCCACCGCTCCCAACACGTCGCGCTGTTCAAACAGGCCAAAGGAGCGCGCAGCCGGGGGCGATTGCCCTGCACCGCGGCTATCGTAGGCCAGCACCGCGAAGCCGCGTCTGGCCAGGTCCACGCTGAGTTTCAGCAGCCCGGAGCTTTTTTCCGCCCGATTGTTGCCGTTGCCATGCACCATGATGATGACGCGCTGTGCCGTCAACTGGCCAGTGGGCAGCACACCAGGGATAAACCAGCCCTGGAGTTGTAGGTGATCATCCCGGCTGGGGAAGGTCACATCCCTGTACTGTGCTCCCAACGAGGCAGGCGTGGCGTAAGGGGGTGTCTGTTTCACCACCTGGATTTGTATGGCGATATACAGCGAGACGACCGAGAAGCAGGAGGTCACGACGACCGAGACGGTCAGGAATGTTGCCACCAGTCGGCGCCAGCCTCGACCGATGGCGGGTGGCTTTTGGCCGACATGAGATGATGTTTGAGTAATCATTAAACTTCTCCTAGAGAATACGGTGACAGTCTTGCAATCGTCCAGGAATGCGATAGGCGCCCTGTGAAGATGGCATCTTGCTCCCACCAACGAGAATAACTACCCACAGCGTACCAGACCGAGAGTCACAGCACATCCCTTGGAAAAGGTATGTGTTTACGTATTTTTGGAAGGCTGATTTAAGGAAGGATTCGATCCGTTTCTCCCTGATTTCAGGGAGGAAATGGGAATGAACCGCCCTCGGAGGTGGACTCCGGGAGCGTCACACGATCTGGTGCTCGATGGCGTAACGGGTGGCGGCACTGCGCGACTTGACCTGGATCTTGCCATAGATCGACTTCAGGTGGGTGTTCACCGTGCGGGGGCTGATGATCAGGCGCCCGGCGACTTCTGCATCGGTCAGACCCTGTGCCACCAGTTGCAGCACCTCGACTTCCCGGGCCGTCAATCCACCGGGAAAGGTTGGCGGTTTCAGAGCGTGGAGAGTGGAGGATGGTCGCGCAGGGGTCGTAGGGGGAGGCGTGGCGGGTCCCTGTGCAGCCAGGGCCTGCTCCGGCGACAGCGCCTGTCCCTCGGCCCACACCGCAGCAAAGACTTCCTCTCCAAGTTGATCCTGGGCGGCTGCGATGGCGCGCTCCTGACCAGCACGCACGAACGGTGGCAGGACGCTATGGGCCACTTCACACTCGGCCTCTCCTGCGCTCAACAACCGCACAGCCCACGTCCATTCTCCCTGCGCAGCGACCACTACCCCCAAACCCACCAGGCACGCGGCGATGTACCATTTGCTGCCCACTGCCCTGGCTACAGCGAAACTCTCGAGAAGAAAAGCACGCGCCTCGGCATACTCGCCTTGCACGAACGAGATCCACGCCAGACTACCAAGCGATTGAGCGACACTCTGCCGATCTCCCAGCTCTTTGAAGAGGGCCAGGCTCTCCTCCAGCAGGACGCGAGCCTGTGCCACGTCGCCTTGCAGCTGGATCAACCCCAGGACAAATAAAGAGGAAGCGATGCCTCCCTTGTAGCTTTCTCGCCTGGATAAGGCGAGGCTCTCCTCCAGCAGCGCCCGTGCTCGCTCCAGGTCGTCCTGGAAAGAGAGCACCAACGCTAAGAGCCAGAGGGAGTTCACGATACTCCAGCTATCGCCTCCCGCTCTGGAGAGCGCCACCGCCTCCTCCAACACGATATGCGCCCGCTCATAGTCGCCCTGGAAATGAAACACCCCTGCCAGATTGACGAGCACCCAGACGATGCCATCCTGGTCATCCACCTCTCTGTAAAGGGTCACCGCCTCCTCTAGCAGTGAGCGCGCCTCTGCATAGTCACTCCGCTGCAAGTCGACGTACCCCAGCATCGAAAGGGCGGTTGCGCTGCCCCGACGGTCTGAGAGGGCCTGGAAGAGCACCCGGCTCTCTCCACACAGAGTGACAGCCTGCTCAAAGTCTCCCTGCACGCCGGCGAGAGCGCCGGCAGCACAGAGCGCCTTCGCGCGCACGGACGTCGCCACCACTCCTCGACCCTCCGCCAGCGCCCGCGCCAGCTGGGCACGCCCCTCGCTCAGATGTCCGCGCAACCACCAGAAGCGCCACAGGGCCCCACCGAGCCGTAAGGCCGCTTCCTGCTCACCGTGCTGCACCAGCCACGCGAGCGCCGCGCGCAGGTTCTCCTTTTCCTGCTGCAAGCATGCGAGCCACCTCCCCCTTTCTGCCCCGGCCAAGCCGGGCTCCGCCTCCTCCGAGAGACGCAGATAGTAGGCAGCGTGAGCGCTTCGAATGGTTTCTTCCTCGTCACTCGTGATGAGCACCTCCCGGGCGTACTCGCGGATCGTCTCCAGCATCACCAGCCGTGGCTCCTCCCTTTCCTGCTCGCTCTGTCGCAGCAGGCTCTTGTCGATGAGTGAAGCAGCGCAGTCCAGCACCGAGAGCGCTTCGCCAGCGGCCTCGCTTCCAGCACCGCAGACCGTCTCTACGGCTGAGAGTGTGCAGCCACCGCTGAAGACTGCGAGGCAGCACAAGAGTCGCTGTTCGGCGGCATCGAGCAGCTGGTAACTCCAGACGATCGTGCTGCGCAGCGTCTGCTGGCGAGCCGGCACATCCCGCGCTCCCCCTGTCAAGACCGCCAGCCGAGCCGAAAGTCGGCTGAGGAGGGCCTGCGGGGGCAGCAGTTTGATACGGGCTGCGGCCAGTTCTATGGCGAGTGGCAACCCATCCAGCTGGACGCAGACCTCGGCGATCGCGTGTGCGTTGGCGGCCGTGAGCTGAAAGTCGGATTGCGTGGCCCGTGCGCGTTCGAGGAAGAGCGCCACCGCGGCGCAATGCGGCAGTGCTGCCAGGTCGGGCAGGTGAGCGGGATCGGGAAGCGCGAGGGGCAGCACGGCGAACTCGTGTTCGGCTCGTACATGCAGCACGGCTCGACTCGTCACCAGCACCTTGATCTGCTGGCAAGTGGCTAGCAGATCCGCGACCTGCACGGCGCCGCTCACTACCTGCTCGAAGTTGTCCAGCAGCAGCAACACCTGCTTTTGCTGGAGATGCTCATCGAGACGTTCTGGCAGGGGCTGGCCAGCCACTTCCTGGATACCCAGCGTCTGAGCGATAGTGGATAAGACCAGGGTGGGATCGCCTACCTCCGCCAGGTTCACAAAAAACACCCCGTCAGCGAAGGAATCAGCGCATTCGGCTGCTACCTGTAGCGCCAGGCGCGTTTTCCCCACACCACCTGGGCCGGTCAAGGTGAGCAGGCGTACCTCCTCGGTCAGCAGGAGACGCCTGACGGCAGCCACCTCCTGCTTCCGTCCAATCAGCAGGGTTGGCTGGACGGGCAAGTTGTGAAAGCGGTTGTCGAGTGTCTTGAGTGGAGGAGAGGCGACAGGGAGATCCGAGGTCGGGACCATCAGTGTTTGCCGAGACGCATCTTGGGCGCAGGCCTCCTCAAAAGCCTGGACAAAGGCCTGCACATTGGGGAAGCGGAGTTGCGGGTCTTTCGCCAGGGCTTGCAGCACGACCTGTTCCACCACCGCTGGCAGCGTTGGCACTCTCTCAGACAGTGCCGGTGGAGGAGCCAGGGTCTGCTTGAAAGCCAACTCTGCTACCGGCCCGGAAAAGGGACGCTCGCCGGCGAGCCATTCGTAGACCAGCACGCCCAAAGCATACTGATCGCTGGCGGATATGGGATGTCCCGCGAGTTGCTCGGGGGCCATATAGGCCAATGTGCCGGCTGTCTGCTGAAAGGAGTGCGCCTGCGCGCTCTGGGTCACGAGCGCCAGGCCGAAATCCGAGAGCCAGATCTGCTTCTCAGGACCGAGCAGGAGATTCTCCGGCTTGAGGTCGCGGTGAATCAGTCGCTGCTCGTGGATATACTGCAAGGCAGAGGCCACCTGCTTGACATAGAAGACGATCGTCTGGAGGGAAAGCCGCTCGCCCCTGGGGTGAAACTGCCGCAGAGTTCCTCCCGGCGCATACTCCATGACCAGGAACGGTGTACCCTCCTGCACGCCGAAATCCAACACCCGCACAATATGAGGATGACGGAGGCGAGCCAGGATGGTGGCTTCGCTAAAAAAGCTTTCCACCTCACTGTCAGCCCATGGCCCAAAGGGTACTTTGAGGGCCGCCAGGGTGCGCAGGTGCAGATGCTCCCCCAGGTAGACGGACGCAAGGCTCCCCTGCCCGAGCAGCCGAATGAGTTGGTAGTTGCCGAGTTGCTGTCCGACGCGATCTCGCATCTGAGCATCTCCTGTCTGCCCCAGGCAAATTGCTCTCCTGTTTTGATGGGCTTGACGATAACATACCAGACATGGATGATCAATGCTATTCGTACCCGAGTAGACAGGAAGTACTATACAACTCAGGCGAGACTCGATGCTTCAAGAAGCGCTTTCAAATATCAGAGATACTACCAGTTCTGCACAGAAGAGATAAAAAAGTTTGCAAAGTTCCTATTTTGCACTTGAGCTATTGTATCATAAGGAATAGCAGTATTCTATAGAAGAGATAGATTGTGATCGCACGATAGCCAGGCGGACAGGCAGAGAGAAGCTGTCGACCGCCTCCTGGTAGTTCCCCGGGTTCTACCAGAAAAACCTTCACCCCGCTGCTCGCTTTCAGTTTCACCGTCGCCTTCCTGCTCGTCCTGCCCACCAAACAGGTCATCCCACTTCTCAGAGGCCTCCGCCTGCATCGAGGGGAGGGCATGCCCGTAGATGTTGAGCGTGAGGGCAATGTTACTGTGTCCCAACAATTCTTGTATCATTTTCACGTGGATGCCCATCACCATGAGATCGTGGCCGCCCTGTGACGAAGGTCGTGGAAACGGATGGATAGGAGTCCCGCCTTCTTGAGCGATTGCAGAGACATAGTGTACAGGTGCGTCGGCAAGTTGGTTTGCCTGATGGCCTCGATCTCTAGTTGAACCGTAATGCGCAAGAGTTCTCGAATCTGGCTGGAAGAGCGGAAGATGACTAGCACAACAAATTGTACAGCACCACAAGTATTGAGCTTGCTCCGCCAAAGTGACACTGCTGGCAAACTCTCCCTGGCTTGCATTGCTTGAGCTTGGTAGGATGAAAAGGACGAACCACCTCATAGTGAGCAGTACCTCAAGAACAGGAGTCAGATCATGACCTTACATGCCCAAACGGAGTTCACCAT
>DATGGW010000494.1:0-4464 GCA_035308345.1 Ktedonobacteraceae bacterium
TCAACAGCCTCAGGATTGAGTTTTTCGGGAAGACGGCCCATGCCGGAGCGGTTCCCTGGCTTGGGCGCAGCGCGGTCGATGCGGCGGAGCTTTTCGCACACGGTGTCAACCTGATGCGCGAGCACGTCGAGACGACGGCGCGGCTCCACTACATCTACGAGAGCGCCGGGTTGGCGCCGAATGTGGTGCCTGATTATGCCAGGCTGCGCATGTATGTGCGCGACATCGACCGCGCGCATGTTGAGGCCTCCACCGCGTGGATCAAACAGATCGCCGAAGGAGCGGCCATTGCCACGCAGACGAAGGCGAAGGTGCTGGTCTACAGTGGCTGCTACGACTTGCTGCCAAATCGTCCCCTGGCTGAACGGATGCAGTCATACCTTGAACGCACAGGCGTACCCGGCTACTCTGAGGAAGAACTGCTATTTGCCAGGGAGATCCAGCAGAGCTTCGGTGTCGATCCAGAAGGTATGACTACAGCGGCGCTTCCCCTTCCTGATGAGAGCATCCCAATGGGCTTTTCAACGGACGTAGGCGATGTGAGTTGGAACACGCCAACAATGGGCTATAGCATGCCGACCGTACCCCTGGGCATCGAAATGCACACCTGGCCCGCCACAGCCTGTCACGGCATGAGCATCGGAGTGAAAGGGGCTATCCAGGCGTCGAAGGCGCTGGTGTTGGCCGGTATCGATATCATGACTGATGATGAGTTACGCAGGGCGGCGCGCACCGACTTTGAGCAGCGCATCAAAGGTAAGCCCTATCTCTCGCCACTACCGCCCGAGATGAAACATCCGCTTGAAGTGCCTGAGTGGCTCAGGTGATCACATTTAGTACTTATCAGAGACGCTTGAAGGAGGTGATTCTTGCTATCCACGCGCTCAGGGTAGTGAACTGAGAGATGGCAGCAACTATATCGTGCCATACTTTTTATAAAACTCGCTTGTAAATAAGAGGTCAGCATCATATTTCTTTTTGAGTTCTAAAAATGTGCCGAATTCAGGATAAGATTTGTCTATTTGCGCTTTTGTAGTATCGAGTTGATATGGCAAATAAAAGCTCCCACCTAGGCTCTGGGCAAGATCAATGAGTTGAGAATGAGCCTCTGATACTTTTCTCATATCGCGTTCATCGACATTAAAATTTGGGTAGAGAACGATGCCGAACCAGTCTCCCCCGGCATAATCCAGGAGAATGTTTTCTTTATGCACTGTTCGTATCTCAGCATTGCGTGTAACCACACCCAGTTTTTGCAAAATGTCTCCTAAACCCTGGATGAATGGCAGGATCTGATCCTGGGGAACAAAATATTCCTGTAACACGTCCGTGTTGTGCGGTAAGTTATTCTTTAAGTAGGCATACGACTGGTACATAATTTGATTTCTTGATGCAGGATACGCCTGCAACAACGGCTCAATATTTTTTTCCGCCCACCATTTGAGTTCGCGCCCCAGGTAACTCTTGCGGCCCAGGTTAAAGACAAAGCGCGTGAGTTGCACCAGCTTTGCCGGCTCAAGCGGCTTGACAGGAGCAAGCCCGCCGGCGACTTTATAGACGTAGACGATCATCTCTTTGAGAAATGAGGAAGGCGTGGTAGACATACGAGCGTAGAACAGGTGGTACGATGGATCGCTCACGATTCTGGCATAAGCGGCGGGAAAATCCTGCGTTTTAATGATGGAGCGCACTTCAGTATAGGAGAGGTTCTCTGTCAGGGTCAACTGCGCCTCTAAAATAATGCCAAACAACCCGTATCCGCCGACCACCGCCTGAAAAAGCTCGCTATTCTCCTGCCTACTCAGAGTTTGAATGCTGCCATCCGCCAGCATGAGGCGCAGCGATTGGATGGTTGCTGCTATGCCGCCGATGCGATAATCCACGCCATGCGCATTGACGGAGATGGTTCCACCAACGGTAGGGAGATCAAAGGATTGCATCGCTTCGACAGCCAGGGAGTAGGGGTTCAAATATTCAAGTATATGGTGCCATACGGCTCCGCTTTGTACCGTCAGTATTTTGCTTTTTGCATCAACAGACATATGATTAAATCCGCGCATATCCAGGACGAGCGCATCTGTTGCAAACTCCTGGCCTCCCATACTGTGCTTTGCCCCAGCAATTGAAACAGGAAGCTGTTGCTCTCTTGCAAAATGCAGTGCATTTCTTAGCTCATCCTCAGATGTTATCTGTAGGATGCCATAGACCGCAGTTCTATTGACCCCAGTGACATCATTGATAGTCCCTCCGAATTGCGAAAAAGGCAGGTATGCCGGTGCTTCATCTATTGGTTTTCTTTTGTGGTGAATATGGGGAAAGAAATCTTTCTCTCTTTTTGGATCTGAAGAGAGGTAATATATTTCTCGAATGCCCAAAAATACCAGTATGATTGCTAAAACCAATAAGATGATAAAAATCGGCATATTTTTACGAAACTCCTGAGTACCAGTACAATACAAATTCCTGGATTGTCTTATCGCGGTTTCACCACTGTTTTATAATAGTCACACAAATCAGTGAGGATGCATTTGTTGCAGCGCGGGCGCTCAAAAACACAAGTGCGCTGCCCATGGCGCAAAAGGGCTTTATGAAAATTGTAAATGCTGCGGGAATCTGGAGGGAGCAGAGCCTGCAAAAGGATATGAGCGGCATCGGCTGAGACCTTTTTGCCGATCAGCCCCAGGCGGCCCGACACGCGGTGGACGTGTACATCAACAGGAAGCAGGGGCTGTTGGCAACTGAACAGGAGAACGCAGGCAGTTGTTTTTGGACCAACTCCATCAAAACGGTTCAACCAGGCGGCGCTTTCTGCAACGGGAAGGTCACGTAGGAAATCAAGGTTGAGGCTGCCGCGTTCTTCAGTGATCTGGCGCATGATTGATTGAAGGCGCGGCGCTTTGAGTTCAGGCCAATTTACGTTGGCAATGGTTTCCTGTACTTCACTCGTGGGCGCATCGCGTACCGTTTCCCAGGAGCCAAAACGTTCTAAGAGGTTGTCATAAGCAGCAGCCGTTTGCTCATCTCGCGTGCGATGCGATAAGATAATATCCACCAGTTGACTCATGGGGTCTTTACTTGAGAAAGGAAGCTCACCATATTGTTCTGTCAGGCGTCGTGTTACTTCCAGCGCTTTTGCTGAAAGCGTCGCCACATCGGACGTAGGATATCCATAATCAGCAGGATTGCGTTCCTGCCGGGCTGTTTGCTTCATATCCAGTGCTCGACTTTCCATAGCAAATTTTACGAGGTGTTTCTTGATCCCCGGCTACTATAGACACGTAGCGCTACAGGTAGTTTGTTCCATTTCAATTTATCATATTCAGATCGTTAGTAGGTATAAACCCGAATATCTAACATTTATCTCAACCAAATCATTGCAAGAACATCCAGGAAAAATCTATAATGTAGAATACTAGTTCGTGCAATTCATCTGTTCAAATGCCAGAGCAAATGGAATAGCAGTGCAGAAGAGGGAGAACGATGCATGCCCCCTTTACCCACCCAAAAGAGCGAAATCTACGATGTCATCGTCGTGGGCGCCAGTTTTGCCGGTCTCAGTTTTGCGAGTGTTGCAGCGGCTCTTGGCTTGCGTATCCTTGTGGTAGAGCGTGATGCCGAGGTTGGGGGGGTCGTTCGTACTACTGGCGTTCTCTTCAATGATGTGCTCGACATCATCGATGTACCCGCGCGTTACCTCATGAACGCTATCAGGCGTATCAGGCTACAGCCTCCCGATCACCCTCTGATTGAGGTTAGCACCCAGGCTTACCGCTTCTATATGGCCGATGTGCCAGGAGTGCTTCGCTGGATGGCGGAACAGGCACAGGAGCGCGGCGCAATCGTCTGCTGCGGCGCGGCATTTCTTGACGCGACACGCGAACAGGATGGGTTGATGTGTATCAAGTTGGGGATATCGACTGAGCCAGGAAAAGGTGATACTGTGTATGCGCGCTTCCTCGTTGGCGCGGATGGCACCCGTTCAAAAGTTGCGTCATGCCTGGGTATGGAGCAGAATACCCGTTATCTCGCCGGTGCGGAATGGCTGATAGAAGGTGTTGCCCTGGACCGCGAAGCATTTTCTATCGCGATGAGCCATCGCCTGGCTCCGGGCTATTGTATCTGGCTGGCGCCTCACGGGGATATAGCGGCGCTCGGCGTGGCCGGACACCCGCGTGCCTTTCATCCAACGGCATCACTGCGCGAGGCGCAGGCGCTTTTCAAGGATGAGGCGGATTTGAGCCAGATGCGCGTTGTAGAACGTAAGGCCGGGATCATTCCGACCGGCGGCCGCTTACGACGGGTCTATCGTGACGATAACCAGGGCCGGGGGCTGCTCATCGGGGACGCTGCCGGGCTATGTGCTGCGGGCACAGGCGGAGGAATCTATCCCGCGCTGATCAGCGGGCGGCTGGCGGCGCATGCCGTCGCCAATGAGGTGCTCAACGGCACGGCCGGCTCGATCCG
>DATGGW010000495.1:0-9220 GCA_035308345.1 Ktedonobacteraceae bacterium
GTGATTCATTTGAGTTTGTGCTCAAACGCTTTAAGCGTAAAGTGCAGGAAGCTGGCATACTCTCGGAGGCGCGGCGTCGTAGACACTACGAGAGTCCGCAGGCCCGGCGAAAACGCAAAGCTGAGGCACAACAACGTAGACGGCGTCGCGCTCGCTAACCATGTCAGCATCACATCTGTTCTTTTTATCGCTATTCAATATGATATCAGGAAAGATTTCCAATCAAAATGAACGGCCAATCACGAACCTTTGTCAAACAAGTTCAAGTAGACTTACTGGCACTTTGTGATGCTGACCTCTCTCAAACAATTCAGCAGTGGGTGGATGGGAGCAATCCATCGGCGTTACCGCTTAATGTGCCAGAAGATACTCGCCTGGCATTAGGCTATACCCGTGCGCCTGCAGAAGCTGAAAATCTTCCTCACCAACACTTTGATGTGCCAGGAGCAGAAAGTGAAGTGTCAACACTGTGGCTGGCGCCTTCGTCTAAACATCTACGAACCCTGCTCAGCGCAATGGACGTGAATCTGTTTGCCCGGCATGTCATTACCCTTGCCTATCAAGCGCTGCATTCGGCCAATCCAGAATGGTATGAAGGGCTGACATTCAATGCGCACCTCGCCAACTACCTGCGCCAGAAGAGGATAGCCTTGCCCTCTCATCCTGTTGATATAGCTACTACCAGGAGCCCCTATCGCGTCAAGTAGCATGTTCATCTTGATGCACGCGGGCTACATCAGATAACGAGTTTATTCGGAAACGAAGAAAGCAGAGAATATGAAGTACTATGTCACCTACTGTATCACTCATCCTCAACACACCCCTACGACTTCTACGGGTATGGTGGAAGCTCGTTCGCGCCTGGATTTAGAGACTTGTTTGATGAGGGGAGTAGGCAAGTGGAAGCAGCGAGGCTATGCCATTGAGATTGTAAAAGTTGCATGCATTGACGATGTTCAAAACGTCAAACATGATATCCAGGTATAGAAAGGTAAGTTACTCACTTTGGCACTGGCAAAACCCATTTCGGCAGCCGTCTTAATTCCTGCAACATCGGCTAATCTCGGCCCCGGCTTCGATAGCCTGGGCCTTGCCTTGCAATTGTATAACCGTTTTGAAGTCCTGGTCGTGCCAGGCAATCCTCAGGAGCCAGTGATTCAAGTTGAGGGTGCGCTGGGAGCCGGGCTTTCCACCGGGCCAGATAACTTATTTTTCCGCGCCTTTGCCTCGCTCTACGCCGACAGGCAGGTCGAACTGCCACATACCCGTATTCACATGACCATCAATATCCCCCCTGGCTGTGGTTTGGGCAGCAGCGCGACCGCCGTTGTTGGCGGGTTGGTAGCCGCCAACGAATTATTGCGCTTGCAGGGAAAAGATGTCCCCCAGGAAGAGTTATTAGAGCCAGCCGTTGCCATCGAAGCAGGTAACCACCCCGATAACGTCGCCCCGGCCTTGCTGGGTGGCCTGGTAGCCACCACCGATATGAATGGCAAGTTCCATGCCATTAAAACGCGCTTTCCCGACGCGCTCAAAGCTGTCATTTTCACTCCATCTTTTCCGATGGATACCGTCGCCGGGCGAAAACTGCTGCCTGCCAGCTATTCCAAAGCAGATGTTACCTTTAATACGGGGCGGGTCGCGCTCCTACTCTCCGCGTTGCAAACAGGACACTACGAAGTGATCGGAGAAGCCATGCAGGACCGCCTGCACCAGCCCTATCGCCAGGCATTGTTTCCAGCCATGCCGCATATTATCCAGTCTGCCCTTGGCGCCGGAGCGTATGGAGCGAGCCTATCCGGCGGCGGTTCATCCCTGATCGCTCTCGCCAGCTCTAACTTTTCCGGCATCCTGCGAGCAATGCAAGAGACCGCGCATTCATTTGGCGTAGAGGGAACCGGCAGAATTTTGCGCGCCGATCAAGCCGGCGCGCGTGTGATTGTCTCAGCACATGACCGCAAGCGTAAAGAAAGTGGCTATCGCTATTCTTCTAATTTGATACATTAATTTGACTTTTAGGAGCGTTATCGTAGTATGGTAGGGACGACCCTTGCGGTCGCCCTGGGGGATACTTGCTTATATGGGGACATATTCTGCGGGTTTAGAGCCCGGTCAATCCGATAAACAGGCGTTGAGTCAGGTTTTTGCTTCTCTCTCATTACGCTGCGTGGAATGCGCTGCCCTTTACCCCGCAGTAGAAGCGCAGCCGCGCTATCGTTGCGAGTGCGGCGGTGTGCTTGATGTTGAGACCATATTCCAGCATTCCTCACCGCAAGAAATGTCCTTGCAGGAGGGGTTTGACGCGCTTGCGTCCGCCGAAAGCGATCTCATGCCTCTCGCAGGCGCGTCATGGCGTCAACTGTTCGATGAACGCGCCACGCGCCCTCCCATCTGGCCGATGGGTGTGGATTCACTGCTGCTGGACCGCAGTGGCGTCTGGCGTTATCGCGAGCTCATCCTGCCGCTTCCCCCGTCATATATCGTCAGCAGGCCGGAAGGAAATACCAGCCTGTATCCCGCCGGTATTGAGAACTGTAGTGAGGGCTGTGAAGGACATCAGCGCATCGGCAAATTCGCGGGCATAGATCGCCTTTTTCTCAAGCATGAGGGCGAGAATCCGAGCGGCAGTTTCAAGGATCGCGGCATGACGGTGGGCGTCTCGATGGCTAGAGCCACCGGCGCGCGCGCCGTTGCCTGTGCCTCGACCGGTAATACCTCGGCTTCGCTAGCATCTTACGCGGCCCAGGCCGGTATGCCATGCCTGGTCTTTTTACCCGCGGGCAACGTCGCGGCGGGCAAACTGGCGCAGACGCTGGCTTACGGCGCAACCACCATCCAGATCAACGGTGATTTTGATGATGCCATGCGCCTGGTTGAACAGGTTTGCAACGAGCTGGGTATTTACCTCTTAAATTCGCTCAATCCCTATCGCATCGAGGGCCAAAAAGCCATCGGTCTTGAACTCTTACAACAGCTCGACTGGCAGGCCCCAGACTGGCTGGTACTGCCTGCGGGCAACCTGGGCAACACCTCGGCCATTGGCAAAGCCTTGCTACAGGCGCGCCAGCTCGGACTTATCGGATACCTGCCGCGTATCGCCTCTATCCAGGCGTCAGGAGCCAATCCATTCTACCGCAGTTATATCAATGGTTTTGCCAATCGCGAGCATGTCCAGGCGCGCACCATCGCCACCGCCATTAAGATCGGCAATCCCGTCAGCTACACGCGCGCGCGTCGTGTCATCGAACAAACAAACGGCGTCGTCGAAGAAGTAAGCGATGAGGAGATTTTAGCGGCCAAGACCGTCATTGACCGCGCGGGCATTGGCTGCGAGCCAGCTTCCGCCGCAACTCTGGCCGGCATGCGCAAGCTGGTCGAGCGCGGCGTCATCAACCGCGACGAGCGCGTCGTCGGCATTCTCACCGGCCATCTCTTGAAAGATAGCGCGACCGCTCTTCCTCGACAGTCACAAAACGCCGTGGTTGAAGCCAACATTGACGCTGTTCGTAAACTGCTGCATACTTTTCTATAAAAATTCTATATTCATCACAGTGAAAAACAATTTGTAGGGACGCGATTATGGAGATTGATGACGTTCATGATAGGGACAAGACCCCCATTCATCCTCACCACCGCTCCTTGTCCCTACAGGGTATGTATACCTGGCTGACCTCCTGGGAAATCTACCCTATTTTACTGGCCGCCAGCTTTCTGCGCTTCTATCAACTCAATATCACCGAGTTTGACGAAGACCAGGCAACGATATTTCGCATGGCGCGTGACGCCGTAATGCATGGCCTGCTGCCCGCTGCCAGCAACATCGCCTCGATACGCATCAATAACCCGCCCGGCGTCATCTATTTACTTATGCTGCCTGCCGCTTTCAGCGCGAATCCACTCTGGGGAGCCTCCCTCGTTGCCCTGCTCAATGTCCTGGCGGTATTGCTCACCTATGTCTTTGTGCGCCGCTACTTTGGGCGACTGGCAGCCGCCCTTGCCGCGTCGCTTTACGCAACGGCATCGATGCCACTGCATTTTAGCCGTTTTATCTGGCAGCAGAATATGATCGCACCCTTTGTCGTGCTTTTTATCTTTGCCCTCTTCTGGGGCGTGGTTGATAGACGCAAGGGCTGGCTATTTCCTGCGCTCTTCCTGCTGGGCCTCGTTATTCAATTGCAGGAAACAACCGTGCTGCTGGTTATTCCACTCGTGCTGGCGATCTTGCTGGCCCCGGAAACCGTGCGCTGGCGCGACCTTGCCCTCGGCCTGCTCTCGCTGTTGCTGATCTACTTCCCCTATCTCCTCTGGGAAATCGCCACAAAATTCGCTGACCTGGCGATTATCCTCAACTTTGCTAAACTGCCCGCGCATACCGACACCACCGCCATCACCTACTACCGTGATTTTTTCAGCCCCTATACCCAGCCTCCGAGCAACCCACAAACCCTGCTCTATCAGCTCTTCCCCATCCTTCTCTGGCTGCGCCGCTTTATGCTCGTGCTGGTTGGCGGCGGATTTGTGACAGCGGTTGTTCTCTTTGTGTTAAGTTTCTTCGCTGCCCCCCTCACCTCAAATGCGACCGCTGCAGGCATCACAGCGAAAACAGCGTTATGGTCGCGCATCTGGCGAGCATGGACAAGCTTTCGCGCTGCCCCTGAACGCTGTAGTATGCTTCTCTTGCTCGCCTGGCAGATCGTCCCTCTGCTGGCGCTCTGGCGCCACTCCGTACCCGTGTTCCCCTATTACCTGCTCATGCTCATGCCTGGACCGTTCATCCTCATCGGCCTCCTCATCGAGCGTCTCAGCGCGTGGCTGCGGCAGCGCGGGCGACAGTGGAGTATTTCCCGGTATGGCTTCTATATCTTCATCTGCCTCGTTCTCATAGCTCAAATCGCCGGTACAACCGCAGGGCTCATCGACGAAGCGAGCGGCAATAACAGGCATGGAACAGGCTATAATTCGCTCGGCTCCGCGCAAAATGCCCTGGGCGAAGCTGATCAACTGGCCCAACAGCATCATCTCAATCGCGTCTATATCAGCTCAGACCTGTATTCGCAGACCGCCCTGCGCTATCTCGCCGAACAAATGCGCACGCCAACCACCGTATTTGATGCATCCAGTTGCCTGCCGCTGCCTGCTCCAACCGCTGCGCCAGCTGTCTATCTCGTAAGCCCCGCAGACCAGCTCGCCCTTGCCCTACTCAACCAGTTCGCCGCAGTCACCTTGATCGCTCAGCCGCCTCGCCTGGGCAGCGACCCCTATCAACTCTCCATCGTCCAGCCTGCATCCCCGCTCGTTGCCAGCTCATCTACCCGCGAGTTTGAGAATAACCTGCAATTGCTTGACACCCAGGCGCGCTTGATCCACAGCGGCAACACCACCCTGCTCGCAACGCGCTGGACATTCTTGCGCGCCGCGCCGCTGCTTTATCGCACCACCTATACCTATTCCATCTCAGCCGCATTCCAGGCAAATAGCAGCGTTGTATCATCGGTCTATAGCAACTGCGTCCTCACATCGATACGCGCCGGTGATCAGCTTATCGTCACCTTCCCTCTGCAGGCGAAAATGCTTGCTCCGTCGCAGGTCAGCTTCACCGCGCGTTTTTACGCCACGCAGCCGCATACTATTGCCTTTGGCCCGTTTCAACTTGAAAATATCCGCGACCGGAGAACCATACCTGTCTCGCTACAAACCCCCGGCGGCGGAAATGCGCTTATTCTCAATTGGACGTAGCAGTGTCTTAGAAGGTAAGCTATTCGAGGTCTGGCGCATGCCTCGCAATACTGATACAATATGCTGTAGCAGCCGGAATCCCAACTACATAGAGATTTGTGCGTATATACATATATGAAACAACATCAAGGGAAGATACACTCCTTAAAAGGAGAGGCCAATGTGAGAAGCTTACGGCCAAAAAGGAAACTTCTGCCCGCGTGGGATATGCCATCTGACCCGGTAAAAGCCGTATACTGGTTTTTGCACTGGTCCTTGCAAGTGCTCGTGCGCTTCTTCTACATCCTCATACTTGCAGCAGTCATCTACGAAACGCTTCTGAACGGGGTTGTGGGGTTATTCGGGACATTACTGGTTGGTCTGAGCGTCTGGGGCGGACTGGGCATGCTGCTTGTGTTCGTCAATTTCACGAGCGGCGTCTCCCGTGTTGTTGCCGATGTTGGTCGTATGCAGAAAGGCTACCCACCGCACGGCCAGTTTTTCAATTTTACTGAACCCAAAGAGCCAGAAGGTCCTATCGTTGAAGGCACAGTGACCGACCTGGAGGAAGAACGCCGCAAAAGACGACAGGAATAATCTCTACTCCTGCCCCGCCTTCCACGCAGCCCATGCCTCGTCACGCGGCTCAGGCACATACGAGAGTATGAACGCGCCTTCGCCCTCAATGCGGTACTGACCGAGCGCGGCAGGTAACACCATCGTCTGCCCGCGCCCAAGTGCTTCGCTGCGCTCCATTTCCTCGCTATAGAATACATGCATGCTTGCGCTCAGCGACGTAAGAATAACACAACTGCTCCCCGTCTTTCCCTTCATATAGCCATGAGAAGATGAACTAAGAGGCCGTAAGTCGAGTATGCGGCTCACAAAATATTGGCAGGCTGCCAGGCAGCGATCCGTATAGCCTGGCTCGTCCGCCAACCACACGGGACGCATCTTCACGTGACGCGAGCGATCGAAAATAGAGACATCCAGCGACCGCTCCACGTGCAGTTCGCGGGGCGTACCGGCGAGGGTCAGCCGTCCATAGTCATACATGCGATAGGTGACATCAGAATATTCTTGCAGTTCATAAAGCAGAACGCCAGCGCCGATGGCGTGTACTGTTCCAGCTGGCACAAAGATCACATCGCCGCTTGCTACTGGCACTTCATGGAGCAGGTTCTCCAACGTAGCAGTCGCAATGGCGCGCTGGACTTCTGCTCGCGAAGTAGGTGACTTGAAGCCGTGAATAATCGATGCGCCTGGGGCGGCATCCAGGATGTACCAGAATTCCGTCTTGCCCAGCTTGCCCGTTTCATGCTGAGCCGCGTAGTAGTCGTCCGGGTGAACCTGTACCGAAAGTTTGGCATTGGCATCGATGAACTTGGCAAGCAGTGGGAAACGATGGCCGAATAGAGCTATAACCTGCGAACCAAGCAAGTCTTCACCGTATTCCTCTACGAGTTCGCCTAATGCCTTGCCGGTATAAGGAGTATTTTGCGCTAGAGTGCTGGTCTCAGTTTCCCACGCCTCGCCAATTGCCACATCGCCTGGTGGAAGCTCTTTCCACTCATCGCGCTCCAACCTTCGTCCACCCCAGATGGTCTCATGTAAAGAAGACTCTAACCGGATAGGATGCAAAAACCGCACAACCCCCTCCTGAATAACACAGCATGTTAGAAGTGTGCCAGCAGCGTACCCTCGATCTGCTTGCGTAGTTTCTCGCGCATGACGATGCCTTTGATGCGGTTGATCTCCAGGCCATTTTTGTAAAAGATCACCGTGGGGATGCCATCAACATTCCATTTGCCTGTCAGGCTGGCGTCGGTATCGATATTGAGGCGGACGAATGTCACACGTCCCTGGTACTCGTTACTTACCACTGCAAACTCTGCATCAAAAATCTGACAAGTGCTGCTTTTATCCGACGAAAAATCGACAACCACCATTTGTTCGGCCTGAAGTACCTGCTCAGGAAAGTCCTGGCTGGTAATGTCGATGTAGCCTGCATTCTTCTCTACCATACAATCCTCTTTATCGCATCGTTGCTTTACGCGTTCTCTTGTGTTAAAAGGGTATCACTCACAATAGATGATGTCAAGCAACTGTGTATATTATTCACTGGCCTTATAATGGTGTAGATGCCAGTATAGCCTCGGCATCTTCGATTATATAGCGGTAGCCTTGTTCCGTCAGGAAGAGTTGCCGGTTGGCGGAGAATTCCTGGTCGCGAGAATCGCGCGTAACTATGGAGTAGAAGTAAGCCAGGCCGCCATCGGCTTTGGGCCGCAGGATACGCCCTAAGCGCTGCGCTTCCTCCTGGCGCGAACCAAAAGTACCCGAAACCTGAATAGCTACATTAGCGTCGGGAAGATCGATGGCAAAATTGGCTACTTTACTGACCACCAGGTGTTTAATTTCACCGAGACGAAATTGCTCATACAGCTTTTCGCGCTGTTTGGTGGTGGTGTGCCCGGTAATCATCGGGGCCTGCAGCTCTTCGGCCAGGATGTGCAGTTGATCCAGGTACTGGCCGATAACCAGTATCTGGTCGTCGCGGTGACGGTTGACCAGAAAGCGCACAACCTCTAACTTGGCCGGGCTTTCGGCGGCCAGGCGATACTTCTCGCGCTCTTCCGCGACAGCATAGTTCAATTGCTCATCCTCGCTCATGTTGACGCGGATTTCGTGACACTCAGCCGTCGCGATCCATCCCTGGCGTTCCAGTTCGCGCCAGGGAACGTCGTATTTCTTGGGGCCAATCAGGCTGAATACATCGGCCTCGCGTCCATCTTCGCGCACCAGGGTGGCAGTCAGGCCCAGGCGGCGGCGCGCCTGTATCTCGGCAGTGATGCGGAAGACCGGCGCGGGTAATAGATGCACTTCATCATAGATAATCAACCCCCAATCATAACTGCCGAACAGGGCAAAATGGGGATAGTCATCCTCTGACGGTTCCACTGCTTCCGCGCCGTTCGCATGCCTATTCTTCTTCTTGCGATAGGTGAGTATCTGGTAGGTGCTGACCGTAATGGGACAGATTTCCTTACGATCTCCGGTATATTCACCGATCATCTCTGGGGGAATGTCCGTCTTATCAATGATTTCCTGAATCCACTGGCGCACGGCGATGGTATTGGGCGTTAAAATCAAGGTGGCGCGTTGAATATCGGCCATAGTAGCCAGTCCCACGATGGTTTTTCCCGCGCCGCAAGGTAATACCACTACACCACTGCCGCCACTGGGTGCGCCGCCTGCATAGAATATCGCTGCTGCCGCGTACTGGTAGGCGCGCGGCTCGAAGGCCTTGCCGCTGAGAGCTTCCTGGCGCAGTTGCAACGGCAGAGGCGAACCGTCGCTATAGCCTGCCAGGTCTTCGGCAGGAAAGCCGATGTGAATCAGCGCCTGCTTGATATGTCCGCGCCGCGAAGCATCGACCTGGATTGTATGCGCATCCACTTGACGCAGCAGGTAGGGCTGTGTGCGCTTGTGATGGATCACTTCT
>DATGGW010000496.1:0-19971 GCA_035308345.1 Ktedonobacteraceae bacterium
CTACCATTTGGTGATGGCGTTGTAATTCTCTGTGGAAGTTTTGCTTCGCCTGTTGTTGGCCTTGCTTTGTTTTTAGGATACACTTCAGAAGCGTTTGGTAAAGGTCCTGCACTTCTTGGTGATGCTCCAACATGGCCTGGTGATGCTCCATCAAGGTCTGACGGCGCTCCATCAATGCCTGGCGGCGCTCCATCAAGCTTTGATAAAAGTGGTGATCTTTAGTATTCGCAGGTTCAGAAGGATGAGCCTGTCCTATATATGCTACTGGTTTCTCCATGGCTTCAAGTCGCGCTCCATTCTGCTAAAGAATTATGTTCCCTATAGTTTGTTCTGCTTCTTGCAGGTGGAATCATAGATAGGTACGATTGATCGGTCAGGGAAGTTTCAGCGGCGGTCTTCCCGTTGAAAAGGAGTTCTTCCTCACTCCCTCAACGGCGCGCCCATCCCCCTGATATCCTTCGAGCGGGGATTGAGGTGATCGCGCAGGGCATCGCCCAGGATATTGAGGCTCAGGACGATGAGGATGATGGCGAGGGTGGGGCCTAAGAGCATCCAGGGGTCGCTGGTGAGATAGACCTGTGCCTCGCTGATCATTGAGCCCCATTCGGGGGTGGGCGGCTGCACGCCCAGGCCCAGGAAGCTGAGCGTCGATTCGTCGAGGATGGCGAGCGAGATGGAAATAGTCGCCTGCACAAGCAGCGGGGTGAAAATATTGGGCAGGATATGGCGGAACATGATCTTGCGCGCGCGCGTGCCGCTAGCGATGGCGGCTGTCACATAACCCTCGGTCGTTGCCTGCAGTGTCTGGCCGCGTGCGAGGCGGGCGTAGATGGGGATACGCACGATAGCCAGCGCGATCAAGACATTGACGATGCTCGGCCCTAATGCCGCGACAATCGCGAGGGCGAGGATCAGCGACGGGAACGACAACAGCGTATCGGTGATCATAATGATGACCTGGTCAATCCACCCTTTGAAATACGCGCCGATGATACCCATCAGCGTACCAAGCAAGCCTCCTATCAGAATAGAGGCAATGCCCACCGTCAGTGAGATGCGCGTTCCGTAAATCACGCGGCTCAGTTGATCGCGCCCCAGATCATCGGTTCCCAGAAGATGCGCCAAAGTTGGCCCCTGTTCGGCGATCGCTGGATGGTAGAGCAGGGGTGGATAGGGGCTGATGAACGGCGCGAAGATAGCAGCGATAACGAACACGAGCAAAATGACGCCAAACCATAAGCGCGGATCATGCGCGAAATTATAGAGGGCGCGCGAAATCCGCCTCGAAGCTTTTGCAACTGGCCGGATAGTCATAGTCTCTGGTTGTTGAAATCCTGTTGGTGTTGCCACACCGTTCTCCCCAATTGTCCTTACCTCTCGAAGCGTATGCGTGGATCAAGGAACGCATAGCATATATCGATCAGTAAATTGGCAGCCATATAGGAAAATGCTGAAAGTAAGACGACCCCCTGAACGATCGGGTAGTCTTTTGACAGGATGCTCATAATGGTCAACTGGCCGATGCCGGGCCAGAGGAAGATCGTCTCCACGATGAATGCCCCCGCCAGAATCGAGCCTATCTGCAAGCCTACGATAGTGAGAACCGGCAGGAATGCGTTCTTGAGCGCGTGAACGTAGGCTACGCGCTGCTCAGATAGCCCTTTGGCCCGCGCGGTTCGCACGTAGTCCTGCCCCAGCACTTCAACCATATTGGCTCGTATCTGCCGCATGTTGACGGCAACCACGCCCGTTCCGAGCGTAACCATAGGAAGGATGAGATCACGAATGTTGCCTGCCGGATCATCACCAAAGGACACATATCCTCCCGGAGGGAACAGGCGGATGGCGACGGCAAAGAAGAAAATGAGCGCAAGCCCCAGGACGAACACTGGAATAGCCGTGCTGAACAAACTGAACACGTTCGCCAGCCAGTCTCCCAGCGAATTCCGGTGCGTGGCGGAGTAGATACCCAACGGGATCGCGAGAATCAGGGAGTAGAGCAGCGCGCAGACCCCCAATTCCACAGTGACGGGCAGTCTCTGCTCAATCGCCTGCACCACCGGCTGCTGGAGCTGGATAGATTGCCCCAGGTTCCCGCTCAGCGCCTGCGTTAGCCAGAGGACGAACTGGACAGGCAGCGGCTTATCCAGCCCCAATTGCCTGTCTAAGGCCGCAACGGATTGCGGCGTCGCGTATTCTCCCAGGAGGATACGCGCGGGATCGCCAGGGATGAGGTGAATCATCATGAATGTCAGGAAGCTGACAAGCAGCGCGACGGGAAGCATGAAAAGAATCCGGCGCAGGATATAGCGAACCACAGCAGCACTGCCTTTCAAAACATAAGAAAATGCATTGATAGAGGCCTCAATCATTATACATCATGCGGTTACGTATCTGCCGCTTGCGCCGCTCTTTAGAGGCTTCTTAGCCTCGTTGACGTTCCAGTGTTCCCCGTCGTGTTGGTTCTTACTTTCAATCTTACCCTTTGGCATTTTATACGTAACATGGTGCAAAGAAGCCCATTTGCCTTCTATTGGAAGTATTTGTGCAGATACTCAAGGATTCTTGCACAGAAAACAGGTTATGACCGAAGCTGGGAGGCCAACCACGAACGCAGGATCGGCACCACCTGCTTCGCTTGCATGGCCTGCAGGTGATCCAGCCCATCGAGCACTCGCACCTCCCAGCCGAGGCTTTCCAGCGCGGCGCGCTCGGCTATGATCGGTCCCGCGAGGCTGACCAACACGTCGCCCCACTTTGGACCGTACTGGATTTCGTCCGCCGACCCTACAAAGCAGAGGCGCGGGCAGATGATATGCGCCTGAGCGGCGCGGTCGTCGAACCCTTGCAGCGCCTGGTACAAGGTGACGAACTGCCGCGTCTGATCCGGCGACGTGGTGACTTGCACGCTGGACCAATCTCCAGCCTCGATGGCAGGCTGTTGATCGGCGGCGACTTCATCCGTTTGAGCCGCCGCCTCGACCGCCATCTCGTGCGCCGCCGTGGTGACGCGGAGCATCGCCGCATATGGCCCGTTTCGGGGTGGAAAGCCGCCCATGACCAGCGCCGACAGGCGGCCGGTGCGAATGGCGAGCTGCAGCCCGATCAGCGCAAGCCAGGAGTAGCCATAGTAGGCGAACCGATCCGCCCCCGCGGCATCAGCGATAGCGAGGAGATCGGATACGGCGTTGACCGGCGTCAGCGAGTCGGGCTGCGGCGTGCGCAGGAGATGTCCCTCATAATCGAAGGCGACCACGCGAAAGGCGTCGCGCAGGCCCGCAATCAGTGAGTCGCCCAGCGCTGGATCGGCACCCCACTGTCGCATGGTTTCAGCCTGCGGCCCGGTCACCGGCTGTGGATTGACTGGCAGCAGCAAGGTCGGGCCTTCGCCATCGACCTCGATCTCGATGGTACTTCCGTCATGGAATATTGCTTCCATCATGTGAGTTCCCTCCATCATTCGTTTCATGGCTCCCTCGAATGTTGGCAACAGGACGTCATCTATTGCATCATGTGAGGCAGCTCTTCCATTCAAATGTATGCATACCTTTTGATCAAGAGCTTTCCAGGCTTTTTTTCTGGATCACACTTCTACTGTACAACACCTATGCCCAACTGGAGGGTTTCAGTAGCATGCTGAACGTGCGTCTGGGCACATCGACTCCTGCTCAGGCTCAATATGCTTGTTCGATGTGGTAAAAAGAAAGGCATCCATTGAAAGAAGTCTCTTAAAGCACTTGGGAGTTTGACATGACAGATCGTCTCTATCTGCGTACCAGCGATCTCGCACTGGCTGGACACATCAGTGTCCAACAAGTACGCAATTACGAGGCCAGTGGCTTGATCCCGAAAGCACAGCGGAGCCCAGCTGGCTATCGCCTCTACACGCAGCAGCATCTGGCTGCACTCAAAACGGTGAGAAACATCGTCCATGCCTACGGCTGGCAGCGAACAACAGCGATCATGCAAGCGCTTCACCGGGGCGACCTTTCCGCGGCACTTGCGACGATCGACGAGCGCCATGCTGAACAGGCTCTCAAACGTCTCCAGGTGGAGCAGACGCTCTTCGCCCTACGGGCACTGGCCGCACAGTCCGATTCTTTGCAAAGCTCCCATCATTCCCAACGGGTCCGGGTGGGAGAAGCGGCTAAGCAGGTGGGCGTGCGTGTCTCCGCCTTGCATTTCTGGGAACAACAGGGTCTGTTGCGCCCGGTTCGCGAGCAGCACAACCGCTACCGCCTCTACGACGAGCACCAGATGCGCCGCCTGCGCGTCGTGGCCTTGCTCAGAGACGGTGGCTACTCCTTCAACGTCATCCAGTTGGTGCTCGACGAATTGGCGGCGGGTCAGCCAGAAAAAGCCATTGTAGCCGTGGAAAAGAGGCGCGTGGAACTCACGAGGATCAGTTGGGCATGCATTGAAGCCTTGACTTCCTTTCGTCACTACGTGAGCGAATTTGGCCCACAACACAGTTTCGCTCCCAGGTGAGAGCATGATGAATGTGGCTGTCGGGCATCACGCATCAGAGAGTCTTTGTTCAGCCAGTGCTTTCATCAAGAGCTCTTCTCATTACACAACTTTCGCGATGGCATCAGCATTATGGATAATGTTATGGGGGTTGATCTGGAGTCCGGCAGGGGGCTTCGCCCCCTGCCGCTCTTTCTATGAACCCAGGTACACGTTAGCGAATTCCATCATTCCCGTTGGCAACAGCGTGAAATTTTTGATATTCGTCGCCGTTGCCTGCACGTTTACCCCGTAGTTGATGAACACATAGGAGGCATCCTGCAAGATCAACTGCTCCGCCTGCTGGTAATCCGAAGTGCGCTGGGCTTGATCGCTGGTCGCGCGGGCAGCCTCAAGAAGTGAATCCACCTGCGGGTTCGAATACTGCATGTCGTTAAAGCCGCCGCCAGTGTGGAACCACGAATACATGTTCCCATCTGGATCGGGGCGTCCGCTCCATCCAATCAGGGCCGCCTGGAAGTTAAAGGCGGACGTGTCGTTCAGCAGTGTTGTAAACGTTTCTTGCTTAATGTTCACAGTGATACCCGCCGGCTGCAGCTCCGACTGAATGAACTGTGCCTCCTGAGAATTAAGCGGGGAGCCGCTGGTTATTAGCAGGGTAAAGCTCACGCCGCTTGCCTTGCCTCCCAGAGCAAGTTCAGATTTGGCGTTGTTGATGTTGTAGCTGTAGGGCGCGATGCTGCTGTTATATGCCCAACTGACCGGTGAGAGCGGCCCTTGCGCGACAACGCCAATACCTTTCAAGACAGTATTGACAATTTCTGGACGGTTCACTCCCCACTCGATAGCCCGGCGAATGTGGACGTTGTTTAATGGCGCAACCTTCGTATTGAGCATGAATCCAAAGAAGCTCAACCCCGATTCCTGTTTGTAGACAAGGCTGGAATTCGACTTCGCGGCAGTCACCTCGGTCGGGCCGAGATCATCGGCTACATTGATGTTGCCGGTTTCAAGGTTCGAGTACATCACGCTCTCATTGGTGATGGGAATATAGCGAATCGATTGCAGGTACGGCAATGTGTTCCCCTGGGCATCTTTCAGCCAGTAGTGCGGATTCTTCACGATGGTAAGGTGATCGCCCTTCACCCATTCTTTGAACATAAATGGGCCAGAACCGGCATTCACCGGGCCATTTGCCAGGCCGCTCCCCAGCTTTTGTACGGCTGCCGGCGAGAGGATCATACCGGCGCGGTCGGTCAATGCTGCCAGCAGGGGAGAAAACGGCTTCTTCAATGTGAACTGCACGTGTGACGCGTCGATTGCCGTTACCGATTTCACACTGGATACCTCGCTGTAGCGCGGCGCTGTCGGCGTATTCAATATCCGATCGATGTTGAAGACAACCGCGTCGGCATTGAACGGCGTGCCATCCTGAAACTTCACGTCGGTACGCAAGGTGAATACAAGTTGTGTCGGCGACGTGTACGACCACAATGTCGCGAGGTCCGGCACGATGGTATTGTTGGCGTCAAGCCTGACCAGCGTGTCGTAAATATTCAGCATGACCTGGCGGTCGTACAACGAAGTCGATTGTAACGGATCGAGCGTGGTCACGTCGGCATCGAGACCGACCTTGATGTTGCCGCCGTACTTCGATGGACTGGTAGTTGTTGGACTGCCGCCACCACATGCTGCCAGGATGGTTATTAAACAGAGAATAACTACGAGAGGGAAAAATAGCTTCTGTGTGCGAACGCATCGTACAAGAGGATGGTACTGCATGAACTGGTCCTCCATAGCTAGATGACTGATCAGGTGATGCGTATTAAATTGTTCGATTAGCTGACAATATGTTCAACTATTATGAACAGTATAGTTTGGGAAAAAGCGGATGTCAACGCTTACTTGTTCGTTCGGCGCTTTGGCGAATTCTTGCTTTATCACACTGCAACGAGGCTCTTCGCGCGGACCAACGCCTCCCTTATCCAAAACGAAATGAATTCAAGTCTTGACTTAATTAAGGAAACGTTTTATAATGATCATATGAATATGTTTGTGGCACTTGCAGATCCGACAAGAAGGAACATTTTAGAACTACTTGCCAACCGTGGTGAGTTATCTGCTACTGCTATCTACGAGCACTTTCCTGTCAGCCCACAAGCGGTCTCACAGCATCTCAAAGCCTTGCGTGAGGCAAAATTAGTGGTGATGGAAAAACGCGCGCAGAAGCACCTGTACAGCCTCAATCCCCAGACTCTGTCTCAATTTGAAGCATGGGTTACGCAAACGAAGCAGAGGTGGGAAGAGCGATTTGCTGCATTAGATAACGTACTCGAACGTGAAAAAGAGAAGCTCGCGAAGGACGAGCAAGAAAGCAGTTGAAAGGACCAATCATGATGGCAGAGAACACCAAAGAGAACATTCCGGCAGTCCCTGAGATGAAACTTGAGCTGGTACCGGTACCAGTATCTGATGTTGACCGCGCCAGGGCCTTCTATGAAAAGGCTGGCTTTAAATTAGAAGTTGATACGCGACCTACCGACACGATGAGGGTGGTTCAGTTCACACCGCCCGGGTCGGCTTGTTCCATTGTCTTTGGGACCGGGATGGGCGATATTACTGCTATGAAGCCTGGATCGGTGAAGGGGCTGCACCTGGTCGTAGCGAACATAGATACAGCTCGTGAGGCACTCATGAAACGTGGACTTGAGCTCGGCGAGGTTGAAGACCTTCAGGGAGTGAAGTATGCCCAATTCAGCGACCCCGATGGCAACTCGTGGCTGTTGCAGGAATTTCCGCCAGAGCTGAGACAGCCTGGACAGAGCTTCTACTAAAGACGGAGATGTATGAAAAAATGAGCTCACACAACCACAACCCTGCACTCAAACACCTTGAAGTATTGGTTGGCGATTGGGAGATGGAACGAGCAGACGCGTCTTTTCTTCCTGGCCCATCCGATACAGTAAAAGGAACGGCAATACCATCACCGCGCACTGGGAGAAATCTTCTGATGGTACAAAATGGGAGCATGACTTTAACATAACGTATTTAAGGAGGTGAAAATTACATGGCAAAAAATGAGACGAAAATTACATCAGTACCTGGCAAACAAGAAATCATCATCGAACGCGAATTCGATGCACCGCGAAAGCTTGTTTTTAAGGCTTGCACCGATCCACAACTCATACCGCAGTGGTGGGGACCGAGATACCTTGCAACCGAAGTTGACAAGATGGACGTAAGACCTGGTGGTCAATGGCGCTTTATCAATGGAGACGCCGAGGGAAACGAATACGCGTTTCACGGCGTGTATCACGAAATTCTTGCACCTGAGCGCATTATTGATACCTTTGAGTTTGAGGGGTTGCCGGAAACAGGACATGTAACTCTGGAGACGATGAAACTTGAGGAATTGCCTGGAGGGAGAACCAGGCTCACTGCTCAATCTGTTTTCCAGTCAGTCGCCGATCGTGATGGCATGCTCCAGAGTGGCATGGAAGCAGGAGTCAATGATACATATGATCGTCTTGCGGAACTTCTGAAAAAAATGTAGAGGCTCTTACAGTAAGCCAATTTAGAAGGCGCTTGAGGCATATCTGTAGGTTCATAGGTGCCGGTGGAGGGATTCGAACCCTCAACCCCTCGCGGGGACTTGTTTTTGAGACAAGCGCGTATACCGTTCCGCCACGCCGGCTTGCAGAGAGCATCCAGGACTACATTGTTGTTTCGCCCTGATTTCACACTTACATGAACTGCCAGGGGAATTGACGATGATTGGTCTTAACAACCCGCGTCATGCAAGAGCATACCATATGATGAAGGGGCCGTCAATAGGATGAGCCTGACTTCGCCAACCCATCCTTGACAGGATCATCTCTCTCCCTGTATACTCGTGAAGTATTCACTCGTTTTTTGGGGAGGTTTTGACATCTATGCCAGTGTGCTGCTAACTCCATCCTGTTTCCTGTTCAAACAGGGAAACAGACGTTACCATTCTTGCTTCCATCTATCGCGTGTCTCTCACCAGGCATGTGCGCTCAGCCGTTCTACGCCTGGAATGCGAGAGGCGCATGATTCCTGCGAGACGGCCTTTCTGACGAGGCCTCAGCGAGACGGCTGATAGTGAGAACGCAAGCATTTGATGGTGCGAAAGTCGATATGGAGAAGCGTGCGGCAAAGAGGTGTCAGGCCTGGAACGCCGGCGAACACATCGCTGATGTTCCCCATCCACCATACGCACCTGCAGATGGATGCCATCTTTTCCCCTGTCGTGGCAGCCGTCTATTCGATCATTGTGCAAGCAATGACCTGCTCTCTCTCCTCTCTCTTTCTGCCCCATCGTTTCCTCGCGCGAGTTGATACGATCGTGCTGTTTTTTCTCTCAGAAAAAAGCAAGGAATACCTATCATGACAGAACATCAGCTTTCACTCCTCCCCTTCTACGCGGGTTGGGGTAGATACCAGCAGCGTCTTGTCGCGGCCATCGCGCCTCTGACAGGAGAGCAGCTTACCTTGCGCAACACGCCGCAAAACTGGTCTATTGGCATGTACGCGACGCATATTGTCGCAGATCGCGCCTGGTGGTTCCACGCACGGATGGGCGAGGGGAGCGAAGATCTGACTTCCCTCGAATTATGGGCTCTGGGAGTCTGTGAGGGGAATGTGGATCCATTGCACCCGGCGGCAGAACTGGTTGCCGGACTTGAGAAGACCTGGCAGATGATCCAGAAGACGCTTGCCCGCCTGACCCCTGCTGATCTTGAGCAGGTCTTCCCGCCTTTGGATGATGCGGAACGTGTGCGTCACGCGAAACTTGTCGAGCCTGCGCTCCAGCCATTCGCCCAGATGTGGTTGGATGCGGCGCGTCTGGCTGGAGAAGTGAGACCCGCAGTTTCGCTCCAGTGGATCATCTGGCATGTGCTCGAACATGACATCCATCACGGCAGCGAAATCTCCACCATTCTCGGCGTACACGGTCTGCCAGTAGTCGAGTTGGATTAAGAACAGGAACGTATTCAGTTCCCCTCTCTCATGGTGGATAGGTTGCGCATGATGCGGTTGCTTCAGCGACAAGGTCGCCCCTGTCGCTGAAGCGACATTCCATGCTCACATGGATAGAAAAAGGGAAAAGACTGGATGGAGAAACGAAACAAAGAGCGCATGTTATGAGATCATACGCCTCTCGCTCTTGGTGGTCAGGTCGTTGAAATCGATACGACCACTCCTCGCAGTTTTGACTATGCTGGTGAGCCTGGTGCTAAGCGTACTCTATTTTACAAGAAGTGAAATAACAGAGGGGAGCGTCTTTTGTCTGATAGAATGGCTCCGGCACACTTTCGGTGAAGTTTGCTTGTCAGACGAAGAGACAACTGTTTCATTGCAATCTCATATGGTAGGCTGTCTTTATTTCTGCTATTATAAAGGCATGAAAGTAGTATTTGTTGCCGGTTACGGTCCAATCACCACTGATACGAAGGAAAGCGCAGCTTTCTATAGAGAAAGCCTTGGTCTTTCTTTCCAAGAAGAAGCTGACGGGTACTTCCACACTGAAGATCTCAAGGGGGTCAAAACATTTGCCCTATGGCCGCTTTCACAAGCAGCTCAGTCGTGTTTTGGTGTGAACGAATGGCCAACTGATCTGCCAACTCCCACCTCCTGGCTCGAATTTGATGTAGAAGATGTTGCCCAGGCCTCTGAAGAGCTGAAAGCAAAAGGCTACAAGCTCTTGATAGCAGCAAAGAAAGAGCCATGGGGTCAAACGGTTACCCGTCTCCTGAGTCCTGAAGGTATTTTGGTCGGTCTGACCTATACGCCATCGATGCGTGAAAGTGAATCGTAGTTCCCGTAGCCACTCCGATCCTCTTTCTCACTGGGCGTCGGATCAGGAACTCCCCATACAACGCAAAGAGATCGTCTGGTGCAAAAAATCGGGGTGAGAGGAGCATAACTCCTCTCACCCCGTGAGCGCTCCGCTTACCGGTGCGTGTTACCTTACTACAGGCACGGGAGGCGGTGCCGCGTTTTTGGTTTTGGTCTCTCTGGTTAATGTGCCAGTCCAGGGGGTGCCGAGCAGTGGCAGCAGCCAGCGGTCGATGCCGTAGTAGCCAGCGACACGCCAGGCCAGCATGATGAACAGCGCCAGTGCACCAATAATCGGGTTGATGCTCACCGTGCCTGCCAGCAGGTAGTTCATGTTCATGAACAGGCCGAAGAAGGCGGCGATGCCCGTCAACACACCCAGAATCAGGCCGAGGCCGACCAGGATTTCACCAAAGGTGACAGCATACGAGAGTCCTGGAGCAATCGGCAACGCGATGTGCTGCACGAACCAGCCATACCAGCCTTGCACTGCTGGGTGCGCGCCGGTGGTCTGCGCGAGCGCTCCCTGGAGAAAACCGCTCAGCGCGGCTCCCGGATGACTCGTGAAGATCCAGGAATTGCCCGTATGCTGTCCAAACGAGCCGATATCAATGGAGTAGCCGGTCAGCTTTTCGATGCCGGCCACCAGCCATTGCCAACCGACATACAAACGCACGATCAACCAGAGCCACGCGATACGCGTGTCAGCGAACAAGAAGCGCGCGATCGGCGGTTCGGGAACCTGGGTTGCCGATCTGGATTGCACATTTTTCATAATACTCATAATATCCACCTCCTGATGGATTGAACTAACTGAAACGGATTCTTTGATTGCTCTGTGAGCTTCCTCTTCACTCAGGGCTTCTTTCATCGCCCACTACAAGCTTACTCTCTGCATATCACGGGAAAATCACGGCCGCACTCAAATATATCAACAACACATCACAAGTACTGTGTAATTGCTGCTCCTATCTTGTTCTGCATAGCGTATCTCTTTAATTTTGTGAATTCAAAAAGGGCGATCATTAAGATCGCCCCAATTCCCTGATATTCTTCGTAGCAGGCGATTTACTCGCCGCCGACAGCAGCCCCGCTCATCGCTTCGCCCTTTTCTTTGGTGAAGTGACGTGCCATCGAGCGATTGGCGGACATTAGCGCCCGCACAAACAGCCAGGCTGCCACTAGCGCCACGCCCGCAAGCGAGATCCACATCAGCACCAGCGCGGCAGTCTGGTTGGTGTTGCTTGTGAACGCCTGGGCAAAACCGGCC
The DNA here is from genome assembly GCA_035308345.1 of Ktedonobacteraceae bacterium. Classification (GTDB taxonomy): domain Bacteria; phylum Chloroflexota; class Ktedonobacteria; order Ktedonobacterales; family Ktedonobacteraceae; genus CF-113. The sequence continues at coordinate 11,597 of DATGGW010000496.1, forward strand.
AGCGAAGGCTGGCTGGTCGCTTCAATAGCGAATACTAGCGGGCCATAATAGAGCGTTGCGCCCACTACCATGAAGAGCGTAGACAGCCGGTAGGCGTTCACATCATCGTCCACGCGGCGCGAGAGCTTCACCGCCAGCGAGAGCAGCAGGAACAGAGCTGCCAGCGAGCCAGTGATGGGCAGCGCCATGTTATACACGATATTTGGCTCGAAGAAGAACCAACTCAGTCCGAAGGTAATCAACAGCAAGGCATCGCGCATCAGCAAGTACGACATCCACCAGATGTCAGCGCCCAGGCGCAGCCCGCAGCGGCGCAGCGTGCGCAGGACGTAGGGGCGGCCAAGATGTAACATCAATGCCATCGTCCACAGGACGGGCAGGAAGGCCACGATGGTCGAAATTAACCACTGCGTGCCACCCTGTACCAGGGAGTTAGTGATCGCAGTTGCGACATCATCAGGTTTCATTGTATCTCTCCTTCAAACTCTCCTCCCACCAGGGCGGAAAGCGTTTTGTTCGTAAGTTAGTACAAACGTGGGGTAATCTTCAATAGTCATCCCTGACCGGCTATTTGGACGTCGATTCGGGAACCTCCGCGCGCCCGCCGGTAATCAGGGTGTAACCTGCAGCGACCGCGCCCATGATGGCGAAGAGCGCGATGGTGATGTAGCCGAAAGCCACCGCCCAGGTAGCGTTAGTATTCGAGACCAGGAAATTGCTGATGGTCAAGAGCTGGCCACTCGCCACTCCGTTAAACATGACGCCGAAGAGGTACGGCACAAAGTAGAACAGCGCACCGATGCCGAGCAGGTAGGTCACAATACGGAAATCACGTAAATTGTGATCGGGATCACCCATCAACTTAACCAGCAGGACGGCAAATAACATCACTGCCGCGAACCCGCCCGTGAGGGGCAACTGATCGGTTGAGACGACATCGGGAAAAAGGAACATGAAGCTCATTACTACCCCCGAGAGGATCAGGAAATCACGCAGGGCGATGTAGATGAGCCACAGTAAATCCGCGCCCAGCCGCAGGGTGAAACGATCGATCATGTCCATGATATAAGGGCGACCCAGGTGCAAGCCCAGCAAGGCCAGCCAGATCACCGGCAAAATTGCTGCAAGAGTTCCCTCAAGAAATTGCTCCGCGCCTGCATTGATGCCTGAGACGATAGCATTGGTAAGAGTAGTAACGTTCACGATAGTACCTCCTATTTTTGATTACTGCGGCATCACCACAGGAACCACTGGACGCACCTGGATATCCTCAGCTCCTATCACCTGGATGGATGGGCAGAGATACGCCAGGTCGCAGCGCAGGCAGCGACTCGCTTCGCGGCGCGCCTGTTCCTCGGTAAAGCCTTTGGCAAACTCAACATTGCGATCTCGTGAGGCCGCTTCCTCAAAGGGCATCACCTCGCGCGGCGTCGGCCGCAGATCAAGTGCAATCACGCCATCTTCCGGCAGCGTCGAGACGGTTTCAAATTCGTCTTCAGGCATCTCTTTCACATTGCGCAGGGCGAGATGGCTCAGGTAAGCGTGGATGGAACGCGCCGCCTGCCTGCCGTGTGCTGCGGCATGAATGACGGTTTTCGGGCCATAAGTGACATCACCAGCCGCGAAGACTCCTGACGCCCCCGTCGCCAGCGATTCGGGATTGATCAACAGCCCACCCCAGGGAGCCACGCCCACGCTGGTGCCCTCCGGTAAGAAAGAGGGGTCTGGCGCTTCGCCAATGGCCACCAGCACGCTCTGTACTGGAATATCAAACTCGGTTCCTAGCATCGGAACCGGCTTGCGGCGTCCCTTCTCGTCTGGCTCGCTCAGTACCATGCGCTGGCAGCGCACACCGCTTACCACTCCCGCGTGCGAGAGCATCTGGACGGGTGCCACCAGCTCATGCAGGTGGATGCCCTCTTCGAGCGCGGCACGTACCTCCTCGGCCTGCGCGGGCATCTCTACCCGGCTGCGGCGATAGAGGATATGCACTGAACGGGCGCCCGCGCGCAAGGCAGATCGAGCCGCGTCCAACGCCGTGCTGCCGCCGCCGACTACGGCTATGTCACCCTCCAGCCTGGTTGCCGGGTTCAGGTTAAAGTCTTTCAGGAAAGTAGTTGCGGGAATGACTCCCTGCAGGTCTTCGCCCGCAACGCCCAGGCGCTGGCTGCGCTGCGCGCCAACCGCCAGCAGGATGGAGTCGTAGTCGCGTTGTAAATCTTCAAGCGTGACATCCAGTCCGATGGCCGTATTCAGTTTGAACTCGACGCCCAGGTCGCGGATAGCATCGATATCCCGGTTAAGCTCTGCTCGCGGCAGGCGATAGTCGGGAATGCCTATGGCCATCATGCCTCCTGCCACAGGCATGGCGTCGATGACGGTCACCTGGTAGCCGCGCCGCGCCAGATAGTAGGCCGCGGAGAGTCCGGTCGGGCCAGCCCCGACTACGGCGACTCGCTCACTATACCGGTTTTTCGGCGGCTTCACCTTGCGGTGTTTCGGCGTGCCATGATCCATGGCGAAGCGCTTCAAATCGCGAATAGCGATAGGCAGATCGAATTCGCCCCGTCGGCAGACATCCTCGCAGGGCGCGGTGCAGACGCGCCCGCAGATGCAGGGGAAGGGGTTTGGTTCGGATGCCACCTCCAGGGCTTCGTCATAGCGGCCCTCGGCGATCAAGCTGACATACAAACCGGCATTGGTACCCACCGGGCAGGCTGCCTGGCAGGGCGCGCGCAGGTCCTCTTTGCGCTCGCCCAGCCACGAGCGCGAACTTTGCCAGACAGCTTTGCGTTCGGCCACATGCCAGGCATGATCCTCGCCCCACGGCGCTTCTCCCGGCACTTCGGGCGTGGCGCGCGTGTAGGCATCGAGTGGCAGCCAGCCACCTTCGGGTGGAAGATGCGTCACGGTGCCACGTTTGGCAAAAGCGATTTCCTGTACGCTGCTCTCGATGGTAATGGCGTTGGTAGGACATTCCTGAGCACACACCTGGCAGCCTATGCACTGGTTCACCTGCACCGGCACCAGCATCATCCACGAACGCTGCGCCGAATCGCCGGGAATGGGGCTGAGTCGCTCGACCTCGCTGCCCAATTCACCCTCACCCGCCGGGCGCGACATATCCAGGCAGCGCACCGGGCACAGATCCATACAAATCCCACAATTGATGCACATCGTTTGATTGACCTGAAAACGATAGGCCATAAAACCTCCTGTCAGGGATGTAGCTGGCGAACTCCGCTCGCGCTACTCATGCTAATCGTTTTGTGATTTGCGAGCGGATGTGGCCGCCGTTTCCTCTTTCCTGATAAGTAGCTTTGTTAACTGTGAGTAAGCATAGTGTGGGCGTATCACGAAACAATCACAGCAAGTGCCAGGAAAATCACAGCCAGCACACAGCCAGCCGACAATGGCATCTAACTCAGCGAGAATTTTGTCTTACTGCTTTTAATCAGACTACCCCTAGTTCTCTCGCGTTTGATTTAATTCCCTGTTGTGCTATACTTTGTTAGTAGAGTTATCGGCGGCGCGGCGGATAACGAGATGGTTATCCGCCGCATCTTTTTGCAACGCAGTCTACCGGCTTAACAGGCCGGAATAGATGGAGTAGAAGATGACTATTCAAGAACGAAAAACGATACCTGTTCCACAAGTTGAGCCACGGCAACCTATTCCCGCGCAAAATCTGCGCATTCCCGGCCCGGTGCCGGTGCCGCAAGCTGTCTTGCAGGCCATGACCAACCCCATGGTTAACCATCGCGGGCCAGAGTTTGCTGCCATTGTGCGCAGGGTCACAGCCCGTTTGCAATATTTCTTCCAGACCGCTTCTCCGGTGCTGACCTACCCAGCTTCCGGCACTGGCGGACAGGAATCGGCTATCGCCAACCTTTTCTCTCCCGGCGACCACGTGATAGCCATCTCAATTGGCAACTTCGGCAATCGTTTTGCCAAAATCGCCAGTATCTACGGACTGGAAGTCACGCGTATCGAATTTCCCTGGGGACAGGCAGCTGATCCTGAGGTCGTCGAAGAGCGTTTGAAAGCGAGCAAGCCATTCAAGGGCGTCATTATGACGCACAACGAGACATCGACTGGTGTCACCAACGATGTAGAGACGCTGGCCGCGCTGATACGCCGCTACAATCACGACGCGCTGATCCTCGTTGACGCGGTCAGTTCGCTGGGCTGCGTGCCGATGGAGATGGATCCCTGGGATATCGATGTGATGTTCACCGGTTCGCAAAAGGGGTGGGGCACACCGCCAGGATTGATGATGATTGCCGCCGGGCCGCGCGCCTGGGAGGCCAACAAAAGTGCGAAGCTGCCACGCTTCTATTTTGACTGGCAGCTTTCGCGTCAGAACCTTGAAAAGGGGCAGCATCCAACTACACCGCCGGTTTCGATCTTCTATGCCCTGGATGTCGCGCTCGAACTGATGCTTGCAGAGGGGCGCGAAGCCATCTTCGAGCGGCATAAGCGCATCGGTGATTACGTGCGCTGGCGCGCTAAAAACATGGGACTGCGGTTACTGGCCGACCATCCTTATGCATCAAACACGGTGACGGCTGTGGTTATACCCGAAGGAATCGATGGGAAGGCGCTGCTCAAGAAAGTGCGCGAGGAGGATAGGGTGGTGCTTGGCGGCGGCCAGGCCCACCTTGAGGGCAAGATTTTTCGCGTAGGACACCTCGGCTTCTTCGAGGAGGTAGACCTGGTGGAAGCAATGGATAAGGTAGAAAACCGCCTGCGCGAGTTCGGATTTCAAGGATAGGATAGAAGAGAGGATAGCGAAGTGTTGGAAGATGCGCAGAGCACTGTAAAGGATGATTTTCGTATACTCGTGGCGGATCGTATTGCGCAAGAAGGCGTTGATCTCCTGCGCGAAGAACTGCCAGAAGCCCAGGTCGACATTCAGACTGGCCTCAAGCGTGAACAATTGTTAGCGCACATAGGGAAATATTCGGCCCTGATTGTGCGCAGCGAAACGCAGGTGACCGGAGACATACTGGCAGCAGCCGAACGCCTCAAGATTGTTGGCCGCGCCGGTGTTGGCGTTGACAATATTGATATTGACGCCGCAACACGCCTGGGCATCATGGTTGTGAACTCTCCCACCGGCAATATTATTGCGGCCGCGGAACATACCATCGCTATGCTTATGGCGCTGGCTAGGCATGTTCCTTCCGCCAACAGCAGTATGAAGGCGGGCAAATGGGAGAAAAGCCGCTTTCTGGGGGTCGAAGTGCGCAATAAAACGCTGGGAATCATTGGCCTGGGCAAGGTAGGTAAAGAGGTGGCACAGCGCGCCCAGGGACTGGCGATGCAGGTAATTGCCTATGATCCCTACGTTTCACAGGAACACGCCGGCCAGTTGGGCATCACTATGTCAGGCCTGGATGAATTGCTGCAACAGGCCGATTTCGTAACCTTGCATACCTCGCTGACCAGCGGGCCACAGGGGACGCGCGGACTGATCGGCGCGCGCGAATTGACTCTGCTCAAGCCGGGAGCCAGGCTGATTAATTGCGCGCGCGGCGGCTTGATCGACGAAGAGGCGCTGCTGCACGCGCTGAATGAAAATCGCCTGGCAGGCGTCGCGCTCGATGTCTTTAGCCAGGAGCCGGTACGGGATGATGAAATTTTGCGTCACTTGCTTGCGCACGAGCGCGTGATTGCCACGCCGCACCTGGGAGCATCGACCGAAGAGGCCCAGGTGGGGGTTGCTCTCGACGTGGTCGAGCAAATCATCTCGGTGCTGCGCGGCGGCTTCCCACGTGCGGCAGTCAACGCCCCGCTCATTCTGCCAGAAACGCTCAAGACGCTGCAGCCCTATATGCGGCTGGTCGAGCAGATGGGGCGGCTTTACACGCAATTGCAGCCTGGCCCGCTGAACAAGATCGAGATCTCTTACAGTGGCGATATTGCCAACTACGACCTGCGCCCCTTGCAGGCCGCCCTCATCAAGGGGCTGCTTGAATCCGTCTCGGACGCGCACGTCAATATGATTAACGCCCAACTACTGGCAAAGCAGCGCGGGCTTGAGATCGTGGAGCAGAAGTCCACGACATCAACGGCCTTTACGAACCTGATAACCGTCCATGTGCAGGGCAAGAACGGCCATGTATCCTCTTTCGCCGGTAAACCAGGCTCAGGCGACGAGTATGTTGACGTTATAGGCGGGACCGTGATGCATGGTGAGCCGCGTGTCGTGCGCGTTGGTCGCTACTGGACAGAGTTTGCGCCGGAAGGCTATATCCTGTTCTGCCGCAACCCCGATCAACCGGGGATGATTGGGCGCGTAGGGACTGTGCTGGGCAAAGCTAAGGTCAACATCCGTCACATGGATGTCGGACCAATCGTACGCACACCGCCTGTGAAGGACACGCCGCACGCGCACAAAACCGCCCTGATGATTATCTCGGTGGATGATCCTATTCCTGACTGGGCATTGAATGAAATCGGCGAATCGGGAGATATCTACGGACTGACATTAGTGAAGCTCTAGCAACTCAGACTTCGAGCAAGTCACAATCGTTCTGACCCTCGACATCCACCACGTCGCCTGTAGTCGCTTGTAATCGAGCATGCAGGCGGCGTCTAATTGCCAGTTTGAGCAGGAAATTGAGCACAGCTGCTACTACAATAACCAGTACCGCCGGCAAAGTGTAGGTCTCTATCAAGTTGAAAGCCAGCCTCCAATGGCGGCCAAGCATCCAGCCTATGGTCAGTACACCAGCGCACCAGATAACCGAACCGATCGAGGCTGCAGCGAAGAAACGGCGAAAAGGCATACGCGCGATACCGGCGGGGAAACAGGCAAATGGGCGGATATAGGGTATTATGCGCGCGAAAAAGATCATGCGTGCGCCCGTGTTTTGAAACCAGCGTTCAACGCCCTGTATCTTCTGCGTGTCAATGTGCAATCTGGATGCGGCGCGCAGCAGAAGTTGTCCGCCGCCGTACCAGCCGATCACATAGGCAAGACAGGCTCCCAGGATACTCCCCGTGATCGATGCAATGACCAGCGCAAAAATGTTCAGGCGTCCAAGCGAGGCGAGCGCCCCCGTTAGCAGCAAAAGCGTACTATTCACAATTGGAATGCCGCTGCTCTCTAGAAGCAGTATCACTGCCACGAGCAGGTAGATTAAGGCCGGATTTGTGTGGTGAATGAGATCAAATACCAGGTTCAAATATGTATCCCTACTGGGGCAGATGGAACGTACCAATAATACTCGTTGCTCCCAGTACATGGCCTCCTAATGTGCTCACAACAACACCGAATTTGAGACTTTATGCGCCAACATGCGCTAAATTCGTGGCATAGAGTAAGAAGAGGTTATTGAAGAGCGGGTTACGGGGCTCGAACCCGTGGTCTCAACTTTGGGAAAGTTGCATGTTACCACTACACCAAACCCGCGCAATTAAACTGACAGTCAGGATTATAGCCGACCAGATGAGAAAAGTCAAGTTTTTTGGCCTTGAAAAACCGGGATAATGTTCGTAATACAACTATATGGTATGATGTGTAATAATGGCAGAAACCTTTGAATTGCATAATCGCTTCTTGCATCAATGGAGGATAAAATGGGCCTATTCTCACGTATAGCAACGCTCTTCCGCATCCGCGCTAACGCCGCGCTGGATAAAGCCGAAGATCCAGGTCAGGTTATGGATTACTCGTACAATGAGCAGGTGAAGCAATTGCAGCTCCTTCGCCATTCCATCGCTGATGTTGTCACTAATGAAAAACGCCTGGAAATGCAGCAGACACAGCTCAAAGATAAAGTCAACAGGTTTGAAGAGGGGGCCCGGCAAGCGCTGCAGGTCAATAATGAAGACCTGGCGCGCCAGGCGTTGCAACGCCAGCAGACGTTAGTGCTCCAGATCAACGAATACGAACGGCAAATTGCCCAATTACGGGGACAGGAAGAGAAGTTGATCCAGATGGAGCGTACTGTGAGCGCCCGTGTAGAAGCATTCCGCACGCAAAAAGAGATGGTCAAGGCCCAGTACAGCGCGGCGCAGGCGCAGGTAAAAATCAATGAAGCCGTGACTGGCATTTCTGAGGAAATGTCCGAGATGAACCTTGCCATGCAGCGCGCGCAAGATAAGGTGCTTACCATGCAGGCGCGCGCCAACGCCATGGAAACGCTCATTGAACAGGGTACGCTGGGCGATCAGGGTTTGTTGGGCGCAGGCTCCGGCGATCCGTTGGAGCGCGAGTTAAATAAAATAGCTTCTGAACAAAACGTCGACGCGCAGTTGCAGGCCATGAAGCAGCAAATGCAACTCGGCGGTCCCGATCAGCAGCGGCAGCTTCCCCCTGGCGCATAAAACACGCCGGGGAATTCCTAGCTTTTCTTTTTCTCCTG
>DATGGW010000497.1:0-12303 GCA_035308345.1 Ktedonobacteraceae bacterium
TCTGACGGTACGTTGTTGTGGATTTATCCATGCTACAGATACTACCTCCTCCCAATTATAGCGGTGCAGATCCTTTCCTACTCTGCTCCAATAGTATAGCACATCTGTGAAGGCGCTGTACATTCTAAAGTTGTGAATGGCTGGCACTATCGAAATGGCCAACTCGTCATAAAAGCATCTCACCCTGAGGTACTTTTGTGGCATCGGAGACGGATTTCTCGGCGCTCGTTGGTCGTCCAGAGGGTCGAGAAGCCAGCTTCCTGGCTAGAACAAGGTACTGTGAACCACTGAAACGGAATCCAGGCACGTTCCGATCGGCAAGGAACTGCAAGCGACGGTGCAGCGCGATATCGAGGGTGTGTGGGAGGAATCTATGCTGTAGGAAGGTGAACGGCCCGAAGCCGAGCGTTATACTCCTGTCTTTGATGAGCCCGGCGCTCGTCAAAGTCTCGTCAATAAAACGGCAGTCATATAAATTTTCTTTTGTTCTGCTCTTTGAAACTTGAGAAAGCCCGATATGTTCGAGCATAGCCTTTACATCTCTCCTGAGTGAAGCGAGCGCTGGATTCGCCAATGGATCAAGTAGATATATCAGGCGCATCCGATTATCAGCCGTAAGGATGATAGTGTGACCCGGCCGGGTCACACGGGCCATCTCCTGAATAGCCAACTCTGGTTTCTCCAGCCAGGGAATGACGCCAACCGCGATTACGAGATCAAAGGAGCCATCCTCGAAAGCCAGAGCATGGACATCACCGAAATCTACTGAGATCAGTTCAGCAGTTCCAGATACCTCCCCATGTCGGCGTGTCAACTCGACCATCTTCTCCGCCGAGTCGATAGCATGCACACGCAGCCCGCGCTGGGCAAGCGCGACCGATAGAAAGCCGGCTCCGCAACCGACTTCCAGTACGCGAGATCCCGGCGCAAGGGCAAGATCGTCAATCCAGGTAAGAACCATGGCCTGGCGTTGCCGATAAATCTCAGCCTGCACACCACTGCCGACATAGATATCCTTCCAGTACGACGACTGTCCCTGGAAGTAGGTATTTACATCTTCTTGCTTAAGAGGATTCGAGGCGATAGACTCTTTCAAATTCAGGTACTCCACTCGGGGGCGGCTTGAAATGGCCGCTTGTCGTCAACTCTACACTACAAGTGGATCGATGATCCGCCTGATAGCAAGCTTACCACAATTAAGATTTCGCGTATATCCGTATAAAAGACTACGGAGCCAGAATAGCACGGGAATATGAAGCACAGATTAAGGAAAGGACGTAAAATTTGGCTCTATTGCACTTTGCTTGCGAGAGCTTCGCCGGGGCTATCGGTCCTGGTAGTGCGTTTGAATCTGAGTTGCTGAAAGTACTTTCTTGTAAACCGCCACCTCGTCTGTATAGCCATTGTAGGGGTTATCGTTAGTACCTCCGGTCTGCGATCCGAGAACAAGACCAGCAGAATTCAGAACAATATTGAAACTGACAGTTTGAGAGCCAAGACTTTGACCATCATAGTACAAAGTGCCATTGGTCCCGTCAAAAGTTGCAACCAGGTAGTGCCAATTGCCATCTAATGTGTTTGCTCCCTGAGGAACCGTGAAATAGTACGCACTTGACCAGCTAGCAAGTTTCAATTGGGTCGAGGAAAAGATCTTGAGGGCAACCATTTTATTGGTGCTTTCCGTTCCCCAGGAAATTAGCGTCGAACCATATGGGGATGATGGGGTCGCAGTGGTCTTAAACCACAGTTCAATTGAGAACACTCCCGCCCCTGTAGGGAGGCCCTTACAAACTTTGCATTGCATCGTTCGTCCACTGCCCGAAATTGCCGTATCCCCATCACTGGTAGCGCCACTTTGGCTGAGATGGGCATTATTCGTGTAGGTTCCATTGTGTCCATTACCTGAGCTATCTGTGGCAGTTGTCCCACCCGATTCATCCAACCTGTAGTAGACGAAAGGATTATCGGCAAGTACTGCAGAGCGGTAAGTGCCTGAACCCTGGGTCGGTGATGGACTTGGAGTTGGCGATGGGCCAGGAGAGGGGTTCGTTAAAATGAAGCGACCCTCGCCAATATAAGTGGACCAGTCACCATTAGCAGATGAGTACTCTCCCGCAAACCACACATTATCGGTACCTGGACCATCATACGATGTCGCATCGAAGTCTCCCCACAGGTTTCCTGAAGAGAAGCGTGCATCTCCCGCCTTGAGGGTAGTACCTGCGTCATGGAATAATCCCGCTGAAAATATGACACGACGAGAGACGTAATCGACTTCAGGATTGAGCGAACTGCTCATCCTGTCGAACACCATGAAGAGATTGCCATCACCATCGGGCATTAGAGCGCCATAGCAAGCTGCTGTATCTCCTGAATAATCGAAGTAACCGCTCTGCCACATAGATGCGCTCGTGATGTTTCCTGTATCTTCATTTATGATAGGGCTGACCTGTCCCCAGAAAATCCCTGGGACAACCTGGGTGCCATTATTGACACCTGTATTGAGGGCAAAAGAGATCAAACCGTTGTGATAGATAGGTGTACTTAGGATTTGGGTCTCGTCTGTATCTATACAATGTGTGCATCCAGGCTGATCAGCATACGGAGGAAGGGTATATGTATTGGTGTTGAGAAAAGCGCTTGTGATCGAAGGGCTTGCAGAGGTGGGATTAGCCACTGCCCAGACAACGAGACCCTGACAACCGCTGCTGCAAGAAGAGCTGCCAAAATTATAGTTGAGCGAGTTTATGAACAATCCAACGTTCGGCCCGCTGTAACTGCGTGCCTCGGTTTCGACAGGCTGGACGGAATCCACCGCCACGCCATTCAATTTTAAGTCGGAAAAGCCATGGGGTGTGACATTCGCTCCACTTTCCATAAGCGCTTTGCTGACTGCAAACACTTCTGCATATTGAAACGTAGAACCGGATTGATTAAACATATTGCCTGTGAAGTAAGCCGCCTGGGCGTCAAAACCAAATTCGGTGAAATCCACACCGTTAGTGGTACCGTTGCTCATATCGAAGGAATACACATTCCACGCTCCGTTGGGGTCGCTAGTCTGGCTCACGCCAATCCAGTAGAGCGCCTGGAAGGGACAATTGTCACCATACGAGGCCAGGGCATTCTCATCCTGGAGGACAGCAGCCCAAAAACGCCCATCGTTAGGATCATAAAATGCACGCTCGTCAACTAAATATGGAACCGTCGCACAATTATTCGGCGGATTGGGTACTCCAAAGAAGTTTTGTGCATTCTTCGGCCATCCGCTCTGGAGCGTTCCTTTGGAACTGTAGACAGCAAATGAGGTGTTGACGCCCTGAAGCACCCAGGTTGGAGAGACAGCAAGGGCCTGGTCCGGTGCTGCGCACCCATTAGGGGGACAGATAGCACTCGAATCGGCCATGCCCTGGAAACTGGTAGTGAGACCAGCAGTCTGGACGCTGGCTGCTGATATTTGTTGAGTAGGATAGACGAATGGAGCAACAGGAGCATTCGGATTGTGTGCCGCCGCCACTTTGAGTTGTTCTATTCCTGCCGGTCGACCGTTATCGTGCGTTGCATTGGTAACAGGATGCTGCAACGGTAGAGTCGTAGCAGCAGGCACACTACCCATATTTACAACATGTTTTGTAACCATAGGGGCAAAGGTGGGGACTGCGGAGGTAGTAAAAGGTGCCTTGCCAGCAGTGCCTTGCGGGTTTGTAGCAAATACCAGACCTACACCAAAGACTCCAGCAAATAGAATGGAGAGTGCGAAAAACAAAACGATATAATTTTTCTTCATTTTTTGCATTGCCGTACCTCCGAGTTCAGAATTGACCCTCGTGTAATCACAGCAAATCATACATATTGGACACTATTAATGAGGTTAAGAGTTAGTTGTAAAATGGTTGCTAATTTGCATTGTGGATGTACATTTTGGATGCATTCTTTCCCGAGCAAGACGACGTCTGGTATAAGCTGCATCACCTGAAGACAGCCTTCTTTCCCTCAACAACGCTCAGCAAGCTACTTTGCCGGAGCTGATACGCCTTGAGCGATGCCATGAGATCTGCGAGCCGCCAGCAACTGTAGGCCAGCTAATAAACCTCCCCAGATAATGACTATAATGCCATCCCTCTTTCTTCTCTCCTGTTTTATCCGTCTCCCTTTAGTATCCAAACGTCAGTAAGTGAATACGAAGTGTTGATAGTTTTGGATACTATATGTTATTATCAGCCTACACAATGCGATACAAACGTCACGAATCGTCAAAGGGCACGGGAAACCCAACCCATACCCCAAATACGGAATGCCTGCTTCCTCCCCACGTCTGAAATCGGGGGTTTTCCGCAGGCTGGAGGTCTGATGACACAGCAGCCACCATTCTTCGTTCACCCCGCAGCCGAGGTATCCTCCGAAGCGCAGGTCGGCGCAGGCACGCGCATCTGGCGACAGGCACATGTTCGAGAACACGCGTATATAGGTGAAAGTTGCAACATCGGCAAGGGCGTCTATATCGATGTGCATGTGCAAATCGGCTCGAACGTCAAGATACAGAATCATGTCTCCATCTTCGAGGGCGTCACGCTTGAGGATGGCGTTTTCATCGGCCCGCATGTGTGCTTCACCAACGACATGTTACCACGCGCCATCACGCCCGACGGCAAGCTGAAAAGCGCCGATGACTGGGAGATCACGCCCACGCTCGTCAAGTATGGCGCATCAATCGGCGCAGGCGCAATCATCGTGTGCGGCGTCACGATTGGCTCGTTCGCCCTCATCGGCGCTGGCTCCGTAGTGACGCGCGACGTGCCGCCGCACGCTCTCGTCTATGGCAATCCCGCCCATCAACATGGCTACGTCTGCCACTGCGCCCGTCGCCTGACCGATGTGCATGAAGAGGATGGCGCATTAGTCGGCTGGTGCGAAACCTGCGCTAAAATGTGCCTGATTCGTTAAACATCTGCATATACCACTGACAACACGAATGCAAGACCAGGACAAGTGGGCCTATAAGGAATCTAATACAATATCACCTTTACTTGACGAGATAGTAGCCTATTCCTGGTTCGGTGAGAATGTGGAGTGGTTTTGATGAATCGATCTCTATTTTACGTCGCAGTCGCCCAATATAGACGCGCAAATATTCAGCATCGCGGCTGTGTTCTGTGCCCCACACACGCCGAAGCAGTGTCTCGTGTGTAAATACCTTGCCTGGGTGCAACGCTAACTCTTGCAGCAGACTGAACTCTGTCGGGGTGAACTTGACACGCTCACCGTCGCGCCATACCTGCCGCTGCTCAAAATCAATCTCGATGTTCCCAAAACGCTGCGTACCAACCGAGCGAGGGGTATCGGCCCAACTGGCACGCCGCAAGACAGCCTGTACCCGTGCCAACAGTTCCCCTACACCGAAAGGCTTGGTCAAATAATCATCCGCTCCCTGGTTCAAAGCGGCTATTTTGTCGGTTTCTTCTCCTAATGCCGTCAGAACAATGATGGGTACGATGCTCGTTTGCCTGATGCGACGGCATGCCTCCAGTCCATTCATTTGTGGCATCATAATGTCCAATATTACCAGGGCAAAGGTCGTTTGCTCAAACTCCGCCAGCGCTTCCCATCCATTTGTGGCAAGTTTCACTTTGAATGCATGCTTTTCCAGGGAATGCCTCACGAATTCACGGATATTTGGCTCATCATCGACAACTAAAATATACTTCTCTTGAGGCATCGTTGCGCTCCTTCTCAGATACTTCCTCTTAATTTTTTTAAGAGGCCTTATCTTACCGGGCCAGTTCTTTGCTCCTCACAGATACTGCTGTTCGCGCTCCTGGGCGCGTAACACCATGGGAGGAAACCACAGGTGAAATACCGCGCCGCTCTTTCCATCGGTTCTATTCTCAGCCCAGATGCGCCCCCCATGAGCTTCAATGAAACCCCGGCAGATAGCCAGGCCCAGGCCAACGCCGCTGCTGCTTCGTTCGTGGCCACTCTCGACTTGAAAAAAACGATCGAAGACACGCTCGACGAGATGGGGAGGAATGCCCGGCCCGTTATCAGTAATATGCAAGATAAGTCCTGTTCGTTCTTTCCTCTGCTCATGCTCGTAGGTAGCAGAAATCTCTATGTGGACATCTGGACCACCGTAGCGTTGAGCGTTCTCTAAGATATTGCGCAGAACGATCTGAATACGTCGCCCATCCACATAGAGGAATGGCACATCTTCAGGCAACCGGATCTGAACGCGGCATCGTTCATTGGACGCGACAGCAAGGGCATCCTCAAGCAGCGAACTCAGGTGATATGCCCCTGGACTGAGCTTGAGTGTCCCTGCCTCTACCTGCGCCATCTCCAGCAGATTCGTTACGAGGTCTGCCATATGGGTACTCTCTGCTACGATCTGGCTCAGACTGTACTCCTGCCAGCTCGTATCCACTTCGCCACCGGTTTCTTCTAGAAGGCTCGTGGCAAATCCCTTAATGGCTGTCAATGGGGTACGTAGTTCATGAGAGACAATGGCTAACAGGTTTCTCTTAATGCGCTCTACCTCGTTTTGTTTGGTAATATCTTGAAATATCCTTCCACGTCCAATAAGCGCGCCTTTTGCGTCTCGAACATGGAAGAGACGCATGCGTATATCACGCAGTGCTGGTACAAACTGACTATGCGCCTTATATGAACCGCGTATCTTAAATTCTACTATACGTGGTCCGCGCCTTTCCGCTTTCGGCTCAACTACCTCTTGATAGCTTTCAGAACGGTCGAACATCGAAGACAGCCGTTCCGCCAGATTGCGATCCTGGATGCGACTGTTTATCAACTCTTGTTGGGGAATACCAACCTCGCGGCTGAAGATGTGATTGGCATAGACAATCCGTCCATCAGGACTTTCCAGTAGAACTCCCTCATCCATGCTTCGCATGATAGCATCCAGGGTGTAGAACTGGGTCCGAATCCTTTCATCGTTTTTTTGAAAATGGGAGCGTATCTCTCTCTCCATCGCAGAGAAAGCGGCAACTAGATTGCCGACTTCGTCCCGCCGACCGCGCTCCTTGTCAAGTAGATCGGTATGCCCCACCTGGACAGGCTGATCCGGTTGAATCTGCGAAACGGCTTTCGCCAGTCTAATAAGTGGAGCGATGATACGGCGATGCATCATAAACCAGAAAAAACTGGCACCCAGGATGAGTAATGCCAGTGCAGCTATCAACCCATGCTGAAAATTCGTGAGCGCAGCAAAAGTAATATCGGTCGGTCGTTGCACTACGATCGCCCAACCTTCCTCCGATATAGGGACGTAGCTGAAGAGCCAATCGCGGGTCTGGCCGTGCGCGATGAAATTGCCAGCTTTTCCTTGAAGCGCATCATGAGAAGCAAGGATAAGACCATCATAGTCTTCAGGGAGGGTGAGAAATGCAAAAATGCCCTTGGTCGTGGCTATTGTCTGTCCCATGTGATCGATGACCCAGAGACCCACCTCACTGTCCGGCGATAATCGCTGATGTACTGTATTCAGACGAGAGGTAAGTTGATCGAGTGACAGGTTAATCACCATTACACCAACTATGCGCCCCCTGTCATTCGTAATACGGGCTGCAACAGAGACGACGTAGCTATCCGTAATTGTGCTAATGCTGCCTGATGAGATAAACGGGGCATCGCTTCTGAGCGCTTCTTGAAAATAATCGCTAGAACTGAATTTTTGACCGATGGCACTTGGACTGATGGGATAGTTGATGACCATTTTACCAGATGGATCGCAGACATAATAGAGACTGATATCAGGATGAGCCTGGGAGGCATTGGCGAAAAGTAATGCGAGTTGCTTCAGATCCAAATCTCTGGCCGCCTGGGATGTCGATAATTCGCTATCTATCTCTGACGCGGCCCGCAGATCCGTCCCGACTTCCAATGCGACGGCCTGTGCGAGGCCCAGGTCGGATTGAAAAGCGTTTTGTGTCAAAACATTCTGTTGAAACACATAGAGTCCCGCGCCACCCAGCAGAACAGGAATGACAAAGAGGAGATAGAGACTGAGCAACTGAAGACTGATCTTCTGCCGTATCATGTAGTACATAGTACACCTCCCATGAGGAAAACTTATGGTTGAGAGTGTTACCGCCTATTCCTCTTCTTGCCCCACATCCACAGCAAGGCGCTCAGGAACGCGAGGCCGATGCCGCCCACAAGTGCCATGCCGGTTTTTGATGGTACAGATGAGACGCGCCCGGCGCGTTGAAGGTCCGCGCTTGCTGGCGAATCCTGCGCGTCCTGGTGCAGAGCGAGCTGGATGACCTCGGCCAGGTGCAGGGCGCTGCGGTCGGTAGTCTGAGCGATCTGCTCGCGACAACTGAAGCCGTCTGCGATAATCAACGAGTCCTTGTCGGCCTCGCGCACGGCGGGCAGCAGGACGCGCTCGCCACTGGCGATGGAGATCTCGTAGTGGTTCTTCTCGAAGCCGAATGAGCCGGCCATGCCACAGCAGCCGGAGTCGAGTACCTTGTAGTCGAGGCCGAGCTTCTTAAGTATTGCCTCCTCCGACCCTGTGCGCAGAATGGCCTTGTGATGGCAATGCATGTGGACAACGGCCTTGCGCTCCAATTGGGGGAGATGGAAGTGCCCGGCCTTCCTCTCAAGGAACTCGCTGAGCACAAATGTCTGCTTCTTGAGCCTCCTGGCGCGTTCATCATGCGGCAAGAGGTTCATCAGTTCGTCGCGGAAGACGGTCACACAGCTCGGCTCTAGCCCGACAATGGGTGTGCCTGCGTTGATTTCCGGCTCCAACGAGTCCAATATCTGGCGCAGAAGCCGTTTGGCGCTGTCGAGCATCCCGAAATCATAGAGCGGACGCCCGCAGCACAGCGCCTGCTCGGGGACGACGACCTGGTAGCCAGCCGCTTCTAGAACCTCGACTGCCGCTTGTAGTGGTGCCGGGTGCAGGTAGTTGTTGAAGGTATCGGGCCAGAGGATCACCCTGGGCGCACTCAGGTTGCGCGGGCCGCGTCTACGCAGCCAATCCTTGAAGGTGAGTGAGGCGAAGACGGGAAGGCGGCGCTGCGGTGCGACGCCGATCACAGTCTTCGCGAAAATGCTGAAGAGCGGGGCCTGGGTCAGGAAATTAGCGAGAGCCGGCGCGCGAGAGGCGAGGCGCGCCCACCAGTAGATGAGGCCCATCGTGTAGGCGCTCATGGGACGAAGCTTGTTTTTGTAATAGTGAGAAAGAAACTCGGCCTTGTAGGTCGCCATATCAACATTCACGGGGCAGTCTCCCTTGCAGCCCTTACAGGCCAGGCAGAGGTCGAGCGCCTCCTTCACGTGCTCATTACGCCAGCCGCCGGTGATTACCTGCCCTTGCAGCATCTCGAAGAGCAGGTGAGCGCGCCCGCGGGTGCTGTGCTCTTCTTCGTGCGTGACCATGTAGCTAGGGCACATCGTGCCCCCATCCACACGGCGGCACTTGCCCACACCGACACAGCGCAGCGCGGCGGCGGCGAAGCTGCCCTCGTCGTCGGGAAAGGTGAAATGCGTCGCGACCTGGGCAGGATTGTACGAAGCACCGAGGCGCAGATGCTCGTCGAAGCGGTAGGCATCGATCAGCTTGCCCGGATTCATCTTACCCTCCGGGTCCCAGGTGGCCTTAAATTCGCGGAATGCCTGCATGAGTTCCGGGCCGAACATCCTCGGCAACAGTTCCCCGCGAGCCTGCCCGTCTCCATGCTCCCCCGAGATGGACCCGCCATAGCCGACCACAATATCTGTCGCTTCCTCCATGAACGCTCGGAACTTGAAGATGCCCTCGCGGCTGGCCAGGTCGAAGTCAACCCGGTTGTGGACGCAGCCCTGCCCGAAGTGGCCGTAAAGGGCGGTGGTATACCCATAGCTTTTGACCAGCCGCACGTAATCTCGCAAGTAGTCGCCCAGCTTTTCAGGTGGGACAGCCGCATCCTCCCAGCCTTCCCAGTGGTGATGCTCGCCGGGGACGATGGCGGTCGCACCCAGGCCGGATTCGCGTACCATCCAGATTTTGGCCGCCTCCTGCGGCTGATCGAAGAGCTTCATGGCCGGTGGGTGCGTCTTGCGCCGCATCTGCTCCATCAGCCGCCGTGCCTGCTCCAGGGCTGCTTCAGGCGTGTCCGCTCCGAACTCCACAAGCAGCCATCCACCCCCTTCCGGCAAGAGGGCCACCTCAGCGGGGTGCAGGTTCTTCTTGCGCATATTCTCGACCAGGATGTGATCGAAGCCCTCAAGCGCAATGGGCCGGTGGGCCATAATCTCGGGAACGTGGTCGGCGGCAATATAGGCATCGGAGAATCCGAGCACCAGCAGCGTGCGAGCGGGGGGGCTGGAGACGAGGCGCACAGTGGCTTCCAGCACGGTGACGCAGGTGCCCTCGGCGCCTACCAGCGCGCGCGCAACGTGAAAGCCGTTTTCCGGCAGCAGTTGGTCGAGGTTGTAGCCGGAAACGCGGCGCGGTATGTTGGGGAAGCGCGCACGGACGAGGTCGGCGTAGGTATCTCGCAGCGCTTTGAGGCGCGCATAGATGTCGCCGCGCCGCCCGCCTTCGCGAATGATCTGCGCGAGTTCCTCGTCGCTGGTCTTGCCGACGCTCAGGCGCAGGCCATCGTAGGTGAGGATATCCAGCGTCTCGATGTTCTCGCTCGTCTTGCCCGCCATCACGGAGTGGGTGCCGCAGGAATTGTTGCCGATCATACCGCCCAGCGTGCATTGCGCGTGGGTTGACGGATCGGGGCCGAAGGTGAGGTGCGAGCGCTCGGCGGCGTTGCGCAGCACATCCAGGACAACGCCGGGCTGGACGCGGGCGATCTTCTGCCCAGGATCAATCTCGAGGATGGCGCGCATGTACCTGGACATGTCGATGATGACGGCGCAATTGCAGCTCTGCCCGGCCAGGCCGGTTCCACCGCCGCGCGGCAGCAGCGGAACAGCATAGCGCCGGCAGAGCGCGACAGTCTGGATGACATCCTCTACGCCGCGGGGAAGCACGACGCCGATGGGCACCTGACGGTAGTTGGAGCCATCGGTCGCGTAGAGCGCCCGGCTCCCCTCATCAAAGCGCACCTCGCCGCGGATGCTGGCGCGCAGGTCGTGTGCCAGGGCCTGGTTACCGGCAATTGGGAGAGATGTTCTCCTGGCACCGGATGTGTGGAGCATGGGAAGTCTCTGTCGCATTGATCTCGCCTTCTTTCTTCTGAGTCATGGCCTGCCGGGAAGAAAAAAAAAACGCTTTCTGTGCTTAGTATTGTACCAGTTTTAGGAAATGTAGCAAAATATACTATAGCCGCACATCCGCCCAGTTCGTTCGTCAAAGAGCGTAGGTTAAGGCCACGATAGGGCCGCCTTACCCTACTTGAAAGATAGTGGGAGGATGTGTCGGCACAATTTCACTCAAAAATTGTTATGCATTTAGTTATATTTCGATGGTTGTGTTTATGAGTTTTTTACAGCATATCACATATACTTGTAACATATCTTTCTCTGTATTCCCGGCTTACTTTTTTCAACTTGCCTGCTATCAGAGCGTCAGTTTTTATTATGGCAATGAGCGAAGAGATTGAGCCGGGAGAGTAATGACTGTCCTTTTCATTTGTGGAGGGAATAGACATGTCCATAACCACAACATTTGCTCAAGGAAAGAGACGCCGCCGGCATGGGTTCCTGCGTATTGCGTCCAGCTACTTGATGCTCGTGCTCGTACTGGCGGCATGCGGCAGCACGACTTCTAACTCAGGTGGGGGAGGTCCAGTGACCATGGGTGTCCTCTCCTGCTTCACAGGCACGCTGGCCAGTCTGGGAGAAGCCATGTTGCAGGGCGCGCAGGTAGCGCAGAAAGCGATCAATGACGCGGGTGGCATTCTCGGAAGGCAACTGAATCTGGCCCACGCCGACACCCAGTGCGACGAAGCTGACTCTGTTCCCGCGCTTCGCCAACTCCTGGCCACCCAGAACCTGGTTGGGATTATCGGCCCGGAGACCCAGGAGATTAGCGCCGACGCCCCCATCATCACGGCGGCCAAGATCCCGGACGAGTTCCAGGGCGGCAGCACACTCTTCGACCACAACACCAATACCTGGTTGTGGCGAGACAGCCCCTCTGACTCCCAGCTGGGTGTCGCCATGGCTCTCTATGCCCATAAGAAGGGGTACCAGAAGGCCGCGCTGCTGTTCTATTCAGACATTGCCGCGCAGACCTTCGCCGCCCCGATCACGGCAACGTGGCAGAAGCTGGGCCACCAGATTGTATCCAACATAACCGTGGCCCCGGACCAGACCTCGTATCGCACCCAGGTTCAGCAGGTC
>DATGGW010000498.1:0-6034 GCA_035308345.1 Ktedonobacteraceae bacterium
GTTCGATCATTTCGCCGGATGAAATGATTGAGCAGTGGCTGCGCGAAGCAGTGCGGCGCGCCAACCAGGTGATTTATCACTGCAACGCCGATTATGACACCAATATGGCCAGCACAGTGACCGTTTCCCTGATTTACAAACGCCATCTGTACGTTGCCAGCGTTGGAGATAGCCGGGCTTATCATTTCAGTCAGGGCAAAGGACTGAAGCGCATCACCACCGATCATACGCTGGGCATGGGGTTGGTCGAGGCCAAATTGTTCAAGCCTGAAGAGATCTATACCAGTCCGAAAGGCAAAAAACTCTATCGTTTTCTTGGTCAGGCCCCACCGGACGCCCTGGCGCAGATCGATAGTTTCCAATTTCCGGTAGAAGCGAACGACCTGCTATTGCTCTGCACCGATGGCCTGTGGCAAATGCTGCGCGACGATCGCCTGCAAGAACTGCTGGCGCAGGGCGTCGCGCGGCAGATCGATCCCCAGAAACTGGCTCGCACCCTCGTAGATGAGGCCAACCTGGCGGGCGGCGAGGGTAATGTCAGCGCCATTGTTGTCGGCATCTTGTGAGCCGGTTCACATTTTTTGTGTGAGAACGAATGTATCTCTCTGCATATACCTCATTTACAATGTAATCGAAACTATAGGATCTCTGAAAGTGTACGGGTTCCCTGGCCATGTCCGTACCGTTCATAAAGGGTACGGACGGGGCTTGTTCCCGCCCTGGTCATCATGCTATGCTCTAGGAGATAGCGATAATAAATAGTGGAGTGCAACAAAAGCATGCAGCAGCCGGACAATCTTATAGGTCAGGTACTGGGGCATTACCGTATCATTAAGCAGATCGGCTATGGCGGCATGTCGACGGTCTTTCTCGCGGAAGATATCAATCTGGGACGCGAGGTAGCAGTAAAGATCTTCTGGCCTCGCCCAGGTGAGACCAGGGATTTCCTGCGGCGTTTTGAACGCGAAGCCCGTGTGCTGGCGAAGCTCGATCACCCCAATATATTACCCGTGTATGATTATGGCGAGCAGGATGGTTTTGCATACCTGGTGATGCCCTATATGGCTGGCGGCTCTTTAAAAGAACTGCTGCAAAAGCGTAAAGTCCTCCCGCCGGTTGAAGTCCTGCGGCTGGCTGTACCCATACTTAACGCTCTACAATACGCCTCCGAACGCGGATTGATTCACCGCGATATCAAACCCGGCAATATGTTGTTTAAGGCGGATGGGGGCCTGCTGCTGGCCGACTTTGGCCTGGTGAAGGTTTTCGCCCCCGCAGCGGAGGGCAACGCGCTGCAGACAGCCAGCGAGACCGGACCTGCTGTAACAGGCACGCCGGAGTATATGTCGCCCGAACAGATACAAGGCACGGTGACGCCGGTCAGCGATATCTATTCCGTCGGCATCGTGCTATATGAGATGTTGACCGGGCGACGCCCATTCGGCGGCAATAATGTCTTGAGCGTGCTCATGCAGCAGGTGAATGAGCAGCCGCGCCCGCTGCGCGAAATAAACCCGTATATCACGCCGCAGTTGGAGGCTGCGGTGCTGCGCGCGCTGGAAAAGGACCCGGCCAGGCGTTATCAGCGCCCGGCAGATTTTTTGCAAGCATTGATCCAGGCCGGATCACCCGGCATGGCCACCAGCCCCGAACTGATCAGTCCAACCATTCCCACCCCCTGGTCTGCGCCGACCCGGCAAGATATTTCCGGCGCGCCGACCTCGCTGCCCGGCTTCTCTGCTGATAACCAGCAGGCTGGCGCCGGTATGCAACCCGCGCAGCAGCAGGCGCAGGTGATGCCCGGCTCTCCCAGCCGACCAGGGCCGGTGACCGATCCGGGCCAACCTCCGGGCGCCGCTTACGCGGCGCCCATCACTCCGCCCGGTCAAAATTGGGCGTCTCCCAGGGATGATACCATTCCTCCGGCGCCAGCCAAAAAGCGCACGAGCCTCTTACCATTACTGTTGGCGGCGATTTCGCTGCTTATCATCGCCGGCCTTGTGCTATCAGTGACTTTGACTCCCCTTGGGAAACAACTGTTTGGGCAACACCTGCAGCAGACTGCTACCAGCGTTGTTAACACTCCTGGCGGCAACACCTCGCCCGTGGTCAAAGGCGGCTCGCCAGGCGCAACGGTGTTCCCGATCGTGCCGCCCAGCGTCACTGCCTGCCCGGCGAATGGCTCGGGGCGCGCGCCTGTATTGTCGCCGCTGTCATTGGGACATGATCCAAATATTGTGTATTTCGTTAATAAATTTCAAGGCAACGCATCCGCCGCGGGCATCTTAAATCGCTATGATACGGTCACAGGCGTCGAAACCAGCATCATGAATATGCCAGGCGCGCGCATTGACAATGCCCAGCTTTCAAGCGATGGGCAGTGGATTCTCTTTACCGCGCAGGGTGCCGCGGGAGGTGGAGGGCAGGTGAAGTTGGGGGTCGTGCGCATGGATGGGCAGGGATTACAAACGCTCGCATGTACTACAGGTGGCAATCGCATTAGCAGCCCGCAGTGGTCGGTCGATCAGAAATTGATCGTATTTGATGTAGCACCACAGAGCGGCGGAGCTACGGTTTATCTGCTTACGGTAGCCAGTGGCTTGCTTCAGACCGAATTGACCCCGCCCGCGTCTGGACTGGCCTATCTCCCGCGCACCTGGCTGGATTTTACGCATGTACTCATGATCGGTTATACGCCGAATTCTGATGCTCCTGCCCAGAATATCTATATTCTCGATACTACTAAAGGCCCCAATCAGCAGAGCAGTAATCTCCAGCAGCTTGCTACGGTCGGGAGTGTAACCCCCTGCTGGAATTTTGATAGCAGTTTCGACGGGAAAACCGTATTTATCAATCAATGCACTCCGGGCCAACCAGAGGGATCCAGCACCGTCGATGCGCAGCAGGCATCTGGCCATACGCCTGGCAGCTCCGTCTTCAGCAGTTCAACGCTGGCCATCAACGCCGTGCGCGTGTATAACCAGAAGAGTGATTTTCTGCTGGCGACGGCCTCCAATAGCATCATGGGCGTGAGCGGAAACCACGATAACGATGGCCTGTACAGGATCGCCACCGATGGCTCGAATAACGCTGTCCGCCTTGTAACCGCAGGCAGCGGCCTGACATGCATCTTAAATAACTACTCACAATACTTCTGGTCCAATGTTTCGCGTGATGGCAATCAGTACGCGCTGGCTGAAGATGGCACAAGTGCTTCAAATGTCAGCTATACGCTTTTGTACGGCTCTATGAACGGCGGCACACCCACCACCTTCGCCTCAAACAGCGATGGAACCGAGTTGGAGATCGTTGGGTGGACGGCGATGTGATCGTATATTGCAGCACGTCGTGGCGTATACTTTAAGATGAGTGAGCCAGGGGTTGCCAGGGCGGGGACAAGCCCACGCCCTGGTCGTAAGTGTCTCTACGAGGAGGTATCAGCATGGTTGAGTGTTTGGTGCTTGGAGGGGAGCGCAATCCCGCCGCCAGTGGCAAGACATTTAGCGTTATCGAGCCAGGTACGGGTAAGCCTTTCGCCGAGGTGGCCGAAGCAGGCCCTGCCGATGCTGAGCAGGCAGTGCGGGCGGCGTACCGGACCTTCGAGGAGGGCAGGTGGCCCCGGCTCAGCGCGACCGAGCGTGGGCGCATATTACTACAGGCCGCGATTCTGGTGCGACAGCGCTTAGAAGCGATTGCCATCGTCGAGGCCCGCAACGCGGGTAAACCGATCCGGGACGCGCGCGGCGAGATTTCACTGGCGGCGGCGGTGCTTGAATACTGGGGTGGGGCCGCAAACAAGATATTTGGCGAGACTATCCCCGTGCAGGATGCCGGACTCGAAGTGACACTGCGCGAACCTGTCGGCGTGTGCGCCCTGATTACTCCCTGGAATTTCCCGCTCGTCATCGCCTCCTGGAAAATCGCCCCGGCGCTGGCATGCGGCAATACCGTCGTAGTGAAGCCTGCCCAGTTGACGCCGCTCTCGGTACTCATGCTGGCCGATGTCTTGATGGAAGCCGGACTCCCGCCCGGCGTTATCTCGGTGCTTCCTGGCCCTGGTTCGGCAGTCGGCAATGCGCTGGCGAAACATCCCCTGGTAGCGAAAGTCTCGTTCACCGGCTCAACCGAGGTCGGGTCCCAGATCATGCGACTGTGCGCTGATAACATTACGCGTGTATCGCTTGAACTGGGAGGCAAGGCGGCCAATGTTGTATTCGCCGATGCAGACATGCAGCAGTGTATAGAGTCCTCGGTATTCTCGGTTTTTGGCAATACCGGGCAGGATTG
This sequence comes from Ktedonobacteraceae bacterium, assembly GCA_035308345.1. Taxonomy (GTDB): domain Bacteria; phylum Chloroflexota; class Ktedonobacteria; order Ktedonobacterales; family Ktedonobacteraceae; genus CF-113. The sequence goes on from DATGGW010000498.1 coordinate 4,288, forward strand.
CTGCGCGCGCTCGCGCGTGCTTGTCCAACGCTCAATTTACGATGAGTTTGTCGAACGCTTCTCCAGGCGCACAACTGAGCTGCAAGTCGGTGAGCCGCTTGACGAAAAGACCGAGCTTGGCCCGCTCATTTCCGCGGGACAGCGCCAGCGTTCGCTCGATTACGTTGCGCTTGGCCAGCAGGAGGGCGCGACGCTGGTCGATGGGGGAACGCTGCCGACCATGCCTGGCAGCGAAGGCGGCTATTACATGCAGCCAGCTGTACTGACGCACGTCGAAAACAGCATGCGCGTCGCACAGGAGGAGATATTCGGGCCGGTGGTATGCATGATTCCATTCGACAGCGAAGAGGACGCCCTCCGGCTGGCTAATGATACTCCCTATGGGCTTTCCGGCTCGGTGTGGACGCGCGATGTCGGGCGGGCAATTCGCGTCGCCAGGGGCATGCGCGCGGGCGTGATCTCGGTCAATTCCAGTCACAGCGTGCATACAGAAGCCCCCTTTGGAGGCTACAAACGCAGCGGCATCGGACGCGAGATGGGCATGCATGCCGCCCATCTCTATACCGAAGTCAAAAGCGTCTTCTTCTCCCAGGAGTAGGGGCGAGCCCTTGTGGTCGCCCGCCCGTTGGCGTTCGCCCTCTTCTAGCCTCGTCCCCTCTCAGGGGCGGGCGACCACAAGGGCTCGCCCCTACGGACCCACGGGGGCGTGGGCTTGTCCCCGCCCTGGTGCGTCCACGCTTCACACCGCTTCCTCTGCGAGGACTCTACCTGTGAACTGGCTGTTGTACAGGTCGGCATAGAAGCCACCCTTCGCCAGTAGCTCCTGGTGGGTTCCCTGCTCGACGATCGTGCCATGATTCATGACCAGGATCAGTTCCGCGTCCCGAATGGTGGAGAGCCGGTGAGCAATCACAAAGCTCGTCCTGCCCTTCATCAGCTCGGACATCGCCTTCTGAATCTGGATCTCGGTTCTGGTATCAACACTGCTGGTTGCTTCATCGAGAATCAGGATCTCTGGGTCGGCCAGGAATGCGCGGGCGATGGTCAACAGCTGCTTCTGTCCCGATGAGATGTTGCTCGCTTCCTCGTTCAGCACAGTGTTATAGCCACCTGGCAGCGTCCGAATAAAGTGATCGGCGTTGGCCGCCCTTGCCGCGCGGATGATTTCCTCTTCCGTCGCATCCTCGCGTCCATACGCGATGTTCGCGCGTATCGTGCCATTAAAGAGCCAGGTATCCTGAAGCACCATGCCGAATGTGCGGCGCAATGCCCCGCGTTTGATCTCGGTAATATCCACGCCGTCCACCAGGATGTGGCCGCCGTTTACTTCATAGAAACGCATCAGCAGGTTGACCAGCGTGGTTTTACCGGCGCCGGTGGGACCGACGATGGCGATCATCTGTCCCGGCTTGACATCGATGTTCATATCCTGCATCAGGATATTGTCTTCGCTATAGCCGAACCTGACATGCTCGAACTGAACCGCGCCTTCTGGATGCTCAATGACGGTCGCGTCGGTAGCTTCCGGCACTTCCTCTTGCTCATCGAGTATTTCAAAGAGACGTTCAGCCGAGGCCATCGACGATTGAATGATATTGGCGAAGTTGGCTATCTGAGCGATTGGCTGGGTGAACTGCTGAGCGTATTGGATAAACGCCTGCACATCGCCAATGGCAATTTTGCCCTGTATCACCATGATGCCAACGGCGGCCACGAAGACATAGCCGATATTGCCGACAAAGCGCAT
>DATGGW010000499.1:0-4494 GCA_035308345.1 Ktedonobacteraceae bacterium
ATGGGCAAAATCACTGAAATGCGGGACCAGGACACCCGCGCTGTCATTCTGAGCGCAGCGAAGAATCTGCGTCCCCCACCAGAGATTCTTCGCTGCGCTCAGAATGACAGGCGCTGAGATTCGTTCCTGGCAAAAAACCTCCCCGTGCCAGTGGGTGTCCTGGGATGATACATTTGAGAAAAGGAAAAAGCGATGCGCACTACTCAAGGTGAGCCGGAGGCGATGTTGCCGCTTACACCGGCTGTCTTTCATATCTTGCTGGCGCTGGCCGATGGGGAGCGACACGGGTATAGCATCATGCAGGAAATCGCGGCTCAGACGGGCGGGCAGATACGGATTGGGCCGACGACACTCTATCGCTCGATCAAACACATGCTGGCCGACGGACTTATTGTGGAGGCGGATGAACGCCCTGACCCGGCTCTGGATGATGAGAGACGGCGTTACTATCGACTGACTACCTTTGGAGAACGGGTCGCGCAGGCGGAGACGCAGCGTCTGGCGAGAATGCTGGCGGTGGCACAGACCAAATCTTTGCTCGGTGGGGTTATCCCTACATCCTCTTTTGGGATCAGGGAGGCGTAATGGAGAAAAATTCTGTGTCGTGGAGCATTTCGCTCTCTGTATTCCTTTATCGATGTCTGCTCAGGCTAGGGCCGACAAACTTCCGGCGCGAGTATGGGCAGCAAATGATGCAGGTCTTTCGCCAGTGCTGTCGCGACGCCTACCAACGACGAGGGCCGTTGGGGGTTTTCCTCCTGTGGCTACCGACCTTTAGCGATCTGGTGACTGGAATGCTGGCGGAACGGCTGGCTTCGATGCTGCATGCAGAGAACCAGTCCTCAGCCCTGATCAGTGGGGATGCCTTGAGTGAAAGGATCAGATATATGTTGCGCACGCAGCGCCGTTCGATCATTATTGTGCTGATCGCGTATGTTGTCTTTGGCATACCCTGGCTGTTCTATATGGGCCTGGCCGACCCGTCTACCCAGTGGGACGCCGTGGTTCGCTTTCACCCTGAGCTGGAAGTCATTTACAAGATCATGCAGTACGCCGGTGAGTTTGCCTTCCTGATGCTCGTAATTGGCGGTTTGCCGATTGTCTTTGTGGCCTTTAAGCAGGCTCTTGCCAGCAAACGCAGGGGTGTGATAGTTTTCCTGGGCGTGGCTGCATCTATGGCTCTCGTTTTCATCGTAACAACCTTCCTGGTGATACTCTTTGGTTCATGGTGGACGAGTTTTGACCATAACGGCGGGATTTATGCCATCATTACCTTGCTCACTATTCTGGTAGGAGTAGTGACGGTAGCGCGAGCAGTTATCCAGAGTACCCTCAGCGAGCGTGTCTTGCGTTTCACTCGCGTCTTCGCTCTTCTCCTGACCCTGTCGATGCTGGTAGCGTCGATTGCGACAATTGTGGAAAGTGCGCTGGTGTCGATGGATGCTCCGCAGACCTTCGGCACGATTGCACCTTTGAGTGGCGGCGGTATCTTCCTTCTGATTATGGGTCTGACGACGCTCTGTGCGGGTGTGGCGCTGTGGTTCGGGAGAGGCAGGTCGAAAGCTACGACGACACCGACTGCCTCCTAATTTTCTAGGAAGCAAGACGCCTGCTATGAAAAATTGTGTCACAATTTTTCATAGCAGGCGTCTTGCTTCCTAGAAAACTTATCTTAGATATATTGGCACGTAGCACAATCTCCAGACAGGAGAAGGGCTACAGTGACAGGTTCGCTAAAAAGGTACGTAGGGTCCGCCGGAACAAGTGACTCCTCCACCACGGTATCCTCTTCTCCCAGGTAGCTTTCTGCATCTCCCAGGTCTACCAGATGCATTTCTTGAATGATGGTGCGCAATTCACCTGTAGTTGCCATACTGGTATAACTCCTTTTTCCATATGTATTTTGTTCAACCCCGAATGAAACCCCACCCTTACCATCGATACATCTGGCGCCCGCCATCATAAAAACTGCTCACCAGATGGTTCATCGTTATAGACAATATATATTTGTAGCCGCGCAATTTATTGCGCTAATCTGTCTGGAACCACCATCACCAGTGTTCCCATCCATATATACGACTGTAGCCGCGCAATTTATTGCACCAGTCTGGAGCCATCCTTGTCAATGCTCCCTACATATATACATACGTTCCAAGTTACACATTTGTCCCACCAACCGGACAGCATAGGCCGAAAAGGTGATATACTGAAAGGCAAGAACGCAAGATGCAAAGGGGACGCAGAATACACCCGTGAAAGCAGTGATATACCACGCCTACAACGATATTCGTATAGAGGAGATGCCCATCCCAACCATTAGCGAACAGGAACTGCTTGTCAAAGTGCAGGGGTGCGGGCTGTGTGGCTCCGACATACTCAAAGTGCAGCAACACAGTCCTCCGCCAGTTGTGCTGGGACACGAACTCACCGGTACGATTGTGGCAAAGGGGCGGGATGTGGCAGGCTTCTCACTCGGAGAGCGAGTGATGGTTGCCCATCATGTTCCATGTGGCGCGTGTCACTATTGCAGACACGGCAACTATTCCATGTGCGCCTCTTTCAAGGACTCCAACATTGACCCGTGCGGTTTCGCGGAATACATTCGCGTCCCCGCCGCGCATGTGCAGTGGACAACGCTCGCCCTGCCGCGGACGCTCAGCGCCGAAGAGGGATCGTTTATCGAGCCGCTCGCCTGCTGCGTGCGTGCCGTCGAGCGCACACCCCTCATGCCGGGTGATAGTGTCGTCGTGATCGGCCTCGGTTCGATCGGGCTGTTGATGCTACAAGCCGCACGCATGACCAATCCCCACACCCGGACGGGTGTCCGCGTCTTCGGCGTCGATATTGCGCCTGAGCGATTGCAACTGGCACGCGAACTGGGCGCGGACGGCGTCTTTCTGGCCTCCACTTCAGATGAGGAGCATGAACTATACGCTCAACTCGCGCCCTCTACCGAAGGACGCGGAGCAGACGCTGTGATCCTCACGGCAGTTGGAGCGCGTCCTTTTAAGCAAGCGTTGAATTGCGTGCGCAAGGGCGGGGCGATACACCTCTTCGCTGCTCGCGCGGGCGCGGTCCCAATAGACCTGGAAACGATTTACCAGCGAGAACTTACTATTCTCAGTACCTATTCTTCTTCACCGGCAGCGTTACGCACTGCTCGCGATCTGCTGGCAAGCGGGAAGGTGCGGGTTGATGGCATCATCAGCCACCGCCTGCCATTGGACCGCTTCGCCGAAGGTTTGACGCTGATGCAGGAACGCAGAGCGCTGAAAGTGTATTTTAAAATTGCAGGAGAGACTTCAGATGGCCAGTACACAGTATGACGTAGCAGTAATCGGAGCTGGCCCTGGCGGATACGTCGCCGCTATCAGGGCCGCGCAGCTCGGCGCAAAGGTCGCCATTGTCGAGAAGCAATACCTCGGTGGCACCTGTCTTAACGTAGGTTGCATTCCCTCGAAGGCCATGTTGCACATCGCCGAGGTCATGCACGATATGGAATCGCTCGGCGAACTCGGCATCACCCTGCCACAGCCGCCCACCTTCGATATGGTCAAGGCTGTGGCCTTTAAGGACAAGGTTGTCAAACGCATGGTCGGCGGTGTTGGCGTCCTGATGAAGGGCAACAACATCGATGTGTTCGATGGGCTGGCAACGGTGGATGCCTCGCGCAACATAACAGTCACCGCGAAAGATGGTTCCACGCAACAATTCAGCGCGGAGAAGATCATTCTTGCGACCGGCTCCGTGCCGCTCATGCCACCTTTCCCTGGCATCGATGGCCGCAACGTCATCAATAGCGACACCTGCTGGAACCTGCCCAAATTGCCCGAAAGCATTATCTGTGTCGGCGGCGGCGTGATCGGCATGGAACTGGCCTGCATGTTCAACGCTCTGGGTTCGCAAGTCACCGTCCTTGAAATGCTGCCAAACGTACTCGCGCCAGTGGACGACGAGGTACGCCGCCTGCTGGTGCGCATCCTCACGAAGCGCGGCATCAACATCGTCACGGGCGCGAAAGTAGAATCGCTGGCCGACGAAGGCAACCAGAAAAAAGTCGTCGCCAGCACGGAAAAGGGGTCGGAAAGCTACAGCGCCGAGTACGTACTGATGGCTGTTAGCCGCCGCGCCAATACCAGCGGCCTCGAACGCCTGATGGAGCAGGGGCTGGACAACGATCGCGGCCGCGTGCGCGTCAACGAGCAGATGGAGACCAATCTGCCCGGCATCTACGCCATCGGCGACCTGGTTCACGGCGCGGGTCTGGCCCACGTCGCCTCGATGGAGGGCGAAGTCGCCAGCGACAACGCGCTGGGCCACGCGGCAAAGATGGATTACACAGTTGTCCCCAATCCCATCTACACCTTCCCGGAAGTGGCCTTCATTGGCCTGACCGAGGCGCAGGCAAAAGAGAAATATCCCGACGCGCGCGTCGAACGTTTCCCCTGGACGGCCATCGGCAAAGCGGTAGCGATAGGCGAGACCGAAGGCTTT
>DATGGW010000500.1:0-12613 GCA_035308345.1 Ktedonobacteraceae bacterium
GATGTCGCCGGTGCGCATCCAGCCATTGGTGAAGATGTTAGCAGTCTCTTGCGGCTGATTCCAGTAGCCTCGCATGATGTTGGGACCCTTGACCGCTATCTCACCCACTTTACCGGCAGAAAGCGGCTTGCCCGTCTTCTCATCAAGAATGGCGGCTTCCACGTCGGGCAGGGGTAAACCCACGCTGCCATCGCGAATATCGCCATTGAGCGGGTTGCTGTGCGTCACCGGCGCGGCCTCGCTCAGCCCGTAGCCTTCGACGAGTCTGCCGTGTGTCAGTTCTTCCCAGTCGATGCGCACTTTAGCGGGCAGCGGAGAAGCGCCACTGATACAAGTCTTGATGGATTGCAAATCTCGCGCCTGTTTGCCCACCTCGCGCATAATGGCGATGTACATGGTGGGTATGCCCGGCAATTGCGTGGGATGGTAACGGCGAATGGCCTTCATAACCTGCGGCGCTTTGAACTGCGGCAGCAGAACCATTGTCGCTGCTCCCAGGATAGACAGGTTCATGCCAATGGTCATGCCGTAGACATGAAAGAAAGGAGCCACACACAGGGTGATCTCCCCGGTATCACGCGCCTGGATATTCCAGCTGCGCGCCTGCAGCGCGTTCGCCAGCAGGTTGCGGTGCGTGAGCATGGCTCCTTTCGATATCCCCGTGGTGCCGCCGGTGTACTGAAGCGCCGCCAGGTCATTACCGGAGGTCGGCTCCGCCAGGGTGAATACCTCTATACCGCCTTTGGTATGCGAAGCCAGCATGCTGCTCATGTTATGCAAGGTCGCATCCTGGCGTAGTTCTTTTCCGGTCAAAGCTGGCTCAGGATGCCTGGCTTTGCGCTGGCTGAGCGGGTAAAGCGTGTGCAAAAGTGGAGGCAGGAAATCGGCGGGACTGGTGAGTATCACATGCTCCAGGACAGTGTTGGCGCGCACTGCACGCACCACAGGGTAAAACATATCGAGCATAATGACTACCCGCGCCCCAGAATCGGCAAGCTGATGCTGCATTTCGCGCTCTGTATACAGTGGGTTCGTGGGTACGACAACCGCCCCGGCACGCAATGCGCCGAAGAAGGCTATGGGATATTGGGGGATATTAGGCAGCGCAATAGCGACGCGATCCCCTTTCTTGATGCCCAGGCGCTGCAGCGCGCTGGCGAAGCGATTTGCCAGCGCGGAAAACCGGGCATAGCTCAGCCTTGTGCCATAGTAGATGATAGCCGTTTGCACTGGATAACGACTTACGGTTTGATCGAGTATCCATGTCAGAGGATGATCTGGAATATCGATATGAGCGGGTACGCCTTGCTCATAGTGACGCAGCCAGGGAAAACCGGAATCGGTTGGAGAATGTTGTTCCGCTTGAGAGCTATTGATTACCGATGGATCAGACATTTCGTGCTAGCTCCTCTCTGAGCCATAACATCAGCCAAAAAACTCGCACACTTTAAGTATATGATGCTTCAGGAGAGAATAACATGTTGCCAGCTAACAATATTTCGTGCATAATAAAGAGGTAGCTAACAATAGATCACCCGCATTCGTAGGGACGCGATTGATCGCGTCCACGTTGATAAGGCGATCCATATGGGTGGACGCGATCAATCGCGTCCCTACAAAAGATGAAATCGATGGTAGTAAGCAACATTTCCGATTTTGCGCTGTTAGTGGCGCAACTCAGGCAGGGGCACGGCATGTCGCAGGGGCAACTGGCACAGGCGGCACGACTTTCACGCACCTACATCTATCATCTGGAGACGGGGATGCGCAGCAATCCATCGGCGCATGTGGTGGAAGCTATTGCGCGCGCGCTCGAACTTACGAATGAAGAGAGACACCAACTCTACGCTGCCTTTACGCGCCTGACGGGGCAGCATATAGACGACCCACCCGAAAGCGCGCTGCTCAATTTTGGAGAAATCGCACAGTTGCTGGTGCATAACACTTCGTACCCGGCCCATTCGCTTGATCGCCTCTGGTTCCTGCATTCCTGGAATGAGGCGGCGATAATGCTATTCGAGGTGCAGCAGGAGATAGCGAGTGGCAAGAAACACCACCTGCTTGAACTGGTCTTCGAGCCGCGCTTGCGCCGCCATTTTCATAGCTGGGAGAACCTGGCACGCCGCCTGGTGAGCGACTTTCAGTACAACACGCGCACCTTGACCTACCTGCCCGAATATAAAGAGCTATGGAAGCGCTTGCGCGAGATGCCGGAGTTTCGCCGTATAGCAGTCGCTACCTACCCCGAAGGCAAACCTGCTCCCTCCTTCGTCTTTCATGTGCAGCACAGCACGCTGGGACGGCTGGCGCTGCGCACCGCGACGACGGTTTTCACGGGCATCAACACCTACTCGATGGTGAGCTACGTGCCTGGAGATCAGCATACGCTGGAGATTTACAGATGTTATAAATGGCAGCCCTAGAGCGAAACTACCTGCGGTAATGTGAGTTTTTCGGTTACGTTTTCTCGTTCGCGGGCGTATTAACAAGAGATGCTGATTGTAACATCGAAAGAATGAATATCGCTTGATGAGTAAGATGGCTAGTATGCATCAAACGCATGAGGCCAGTGAAAAGATTGATCCGATTGGTGAAAACATTCAGATAATCGCTGACCTGTACAAACACGCGGAACGAAGAGCTAGCCCACAGCAACGAGCAATAGAGGGCATAACCGATTTTCTGGGTCGTCCCAGATTCCTTTTCATAATTCTCGCTGTTGTGGCAGTTTGGATCATGGTCAATACCTTATTGATTAAATTTGGTTTGGCGAGTTTCGACCCGCCGCCTTTCATGTGGCTGCAAGGAGTACTCGCTCTAGGCGCTCTGCTACAGGCAACGATGATCCTGATTACTGAGAACCGGCAGAACGCGATGACAGAACAGCGCACGCAACTCGATTTACAGGTCAGCCTGCTTCTCGATCAGAAGATGAGCAAGCTGATAACGATGGTCGATGAACTGCGCTAGGCCCATCCTGCTCTCGAGGATGGTAAAGATCCACAGGTTGAAGCTCTGAAGAAAACCGTTGATCCACATCAGTCATTGAAAACACTCGATCAGTTCCTCAATACGGAACAAGAATAAAAGAATGGCCCTATCGCTGATCCTACATACCTTGAGCGACTTGATCAGCCGGGGATGTTCCCTGTTTGAACGCGATGCTGTTGACTTCCTCTAACCAGCGTTCACCATAGCGTGTGCAGGCGAGCAGGGCCCCTTCACGCACACCATGCGAACTGATGCGCACCTCTTTTATATGTAGGTACTGCATCACAGCTTGAATAATCAAGGCTCCTGCTGGCAGAATGCGGGCTCGTTCAAGACGCTGTTCAAAGCGCCGCGCGATCTCTTCTGCCGGAAGCGCACTCAGCAGTCCCTCGCAGAGGGAAAGATCTTCATATGTCAGGCGGTCACTTTTCTCATCCAGTTTGAAAGCATGCTGCCCAAGCTTGAGCAGCGACGAAGCGCTGGAACCCGTGACGATCAGCGCCGGCGGCGGTTCCGGGATGCGTATCGTTTGCAAATACTTTGCCAGATAGGAGCGTGCTGCCTCCATCTCTTCATATGGAGCAGGGTCGGAGGGAAGATAGCGATCGTGTATGGTTCCAGAGCCGATAGGGACGGAGGTTAACCAGGTGATATGCCTATTTTTAGCGGTAACAATTTCAGTGCTGCCGCCTCCTACATCCAATACTCCCGCGTCAGAGGGGATACCAGGACCATAAGTTGCCCCATAATAATCCAGTACCGCCTCAACAAAACCACTGATAAGCTGCACCTCTACACCTGTCTTACGCTTGACAGCCTCCAGAAAATCCTGGCTATTGCGCGCCTCGCGCGTCGCTTCAGTTGCTATAGCGAGAATCTGTTCGGCCTTATGCTTTTTAGCAAGTTTCTGGTACTTACGCACCGCATTCAGGGCAGTCTTGAATTTATCACGGGAAATCTCTCCTTTTTCATTCACGCTTTCCCCAAGACGCGCCATCGTCGACTGGTGCTCAATAATCTCCAGCTCATCCGGCAAACAACGCGCCACCAGGACCTCAACAGTATTGCTTCCAATATCGATCGCAGCACGTATGGCAGATGCTGGTTGTTGCATAAATTACTCCTCAAGGTAAAACAAGATTACATTACTGAGCACTCACGTTACATACTCTACACGATGACACAGAAACAATGGTGACATCCTGAAAACTATGTTTTAACCTATTTCTTCGCGCAAGGGTGCGGCTCTGCTTCATTCGACTTCGCCACAACCCCGCATCATATCGCTCGCATGATATACTCTATAAAGACATGAAAGAACATGCGACGCATCATTCTAACTTTCACCATTTACAGCCGTATATATTGCCAGGGTAACTTATAGCTAGCAGTATTATAATCGCAGTCCACATCTTCAGGGGAGCAGAAGAAACAAGGAGCATGTTATGGATGCCAGATTTTATCAATCGGAAGAGATAGACATCGAACGGCTTGCAAATGATCTGGAAAATATGTACCGCATGCAGGGGTATGAGGTACAGCAGATCGGCAACAAAGATCAGACGTTGGTGCAGTTGAAGAAAGGTGGCGACCTGGTCGCCTTGATCGGTTTGCAAACAGCTCTGACCGTGATTTTGCAGCACACGGGCGGCGGCACCATTGCCATGATCGGTCAACAGAAATGGTTGGATAAAGCGGCTGTTGGCGCGGTAGGACTGATCGCCGCGCCTATACTCTGGCCACTGATGTTTACGGCGGGCGCGGGCGCGATTCGCCAGGCCAGCCTGGGCAACCAGGTGCTCAACACTGTGGATGGACTGGTGCGCCAGCAGTATCCGGGCGCGCGTTTAGGCCCGATTCCAGCGCAACTGATGCCGCAGATTCAACAGCAGTGGGCGCCGCCTCCGCAATACGCGTCCTCGGTCCCAGTCTATACACCATCCACGCCGGTATATACGCCGTCCACCCCGACAACACTACGCTGTCCGACCTGTAATACGCCATACGAGGCAGACGATACTTTTTGCAGCGGCTGCGGGCGTTCGCTCGCTCCGCAAAAGAATCTCTGCCCCAACTGCAAGGCCGAGATCAAGCCAGGTTTAGCCTACTGCCCAAGATGCGGGGCATCGGTCTTCCAGACGCTTTCAGGTACGCAGGCGGCTATTCCGCCTGTTTCGCCGCCTTCCCCACCGGCGCCGACTATTCCAAGCTATAAGCCGGCCACGCCGCCACCCGCGCCCTATGTGCCGCCGGTGCCGCAGGAACCTCCTGTGATGCCCAAACCTTCGGTAACGCTGATTCCTGGCACATCCAAACCGACTACGCCGCCGCCCGCGCCTAAACAGCCGCCGGTACCGGTGTACACACCACCATCACAGCCAGCGCCACCACCCACGCCAGTGCATACTCCGCCCACGCAGGCGACCGTGCAAACAAACATCACGCCCGATGCGCCGACCTTACAAACTCGCAACCCCCAGCGTCAACCAATCAAGGCCAAAGCAACCAATCAGCCTGCAACGAATACAAATGTGCCCTGGGGCAAACTGATCTTCAGCAATGGCCGAGAAGCGCAGCTTGCAGGCGAGCAGGCGCTGGTTGGACGGGTCGATCACGACGTTGAGGGCATTGCGCCGGACGTTGACCTGAGCGACCTGCCAGGCGCGGATACCACTTCGCGCATTCATGCCACTATAGAGCATGTCGGCAGCGCTTATATGGTGACGGATTTGAACAGCACCAACGCTACGCGTATTAACGGGAAACGCCTGAATGCGGACAAGGCGACCCCCATAAGTGATGGCGACACGCTTGAGTTTGGCAAAGTTACCTGTACATTTAAGAAACTCTAGTATCGACAATAGGAGAAAGCATCTTTATGGATATTCGCTATTACAATGCTCAGGGTATCGATATCGAACACCTCGCTAGCAATTTGGAGCGCATGTTTGCGAACGATGGTTATCAAACGCAACATTTTGGCACATCGGATCATATGACTATGCAGATGAGGAAAGGCAGTGATGTGGCCGCGGTCTTCGGTATGCGTTCCGCTTTAACCATCGTGATGCAGCGCAGCCCCGAAGGTTTGCAGGTCATGATCGGACAGCAGCGTTGGGTGGAGAAGGCTGCCGTTGGCGCGGTCGGCTTCTTCTTTCCTCTGCTCTGGCCCTTAGTGATTACGGCAGGCGCGGGTGTCTTCATGCAGGCCAACCTCGTCAACCGGGTAGTGAACGAGCTGGACGCGCTGGTTCACCAGCAAATTCCCAATGCGCAGCGTGGGTCTGCATCAACATTCATACCAAGCTTCCCGAACTTCATTTTCAGGCAGGCTCCAACAGTATATGCGCCAGCCCCGCTCATCTGCTCCAACTGCCAGGCAGCCAACGAGCCGGGCGATAAGTTCTGTATGCAGTGCGGCAGCCCGCTGACGCCGAAAGTGGAAGAAAAGGCGCATTGCGCGAACTGCGGCGCAGAGATGAAAGCGGGCGCGGCTTTCTGCACGAAGTGCGGGACAGCTACTGCGGCGTAGCATGGGTGCGATGCATCGTGTCCCTATAAACCGCGTGGGAGGCCGAATTGTGTGAACATGGCCTCCCACACCTCTTGATTTTCGAGGCGTTCATAAAGAGAAGCTACACGCCCGTTGATAGAGTCGAAGATACACAGCAAGATGCGTTGCAGCACAATCGAGGCTTCCTCGAAGAAATCGGTAGACTTCACGATATCTCCCTGGAGCACTTCATGGCACAGGGCGGTAAAGTTACTCACCTCAATATTGTTGTTAGCAATGATGAAGCGGTAGTTCCCCATGTACCGTAGATTGTTGCGCGTCAGCAAGTTTTCCAGGGTATTGGGATCTAGCTCGGCGCCATTGGCGCGGCAGGTATCGGCCAGCGCATCCATGGTCCAGTTGACAAACTCGACCAGCGCCGTCAATTGCTCTTCTGGCATGCGGCGGCTATTCCATGCCTGCTCCATGCGGCTGATAAGGTTGAGCAGTTCAAAACTCTCCATGCGCAGGCGTTCAGCAGGGCCAGGCAAATGCACAGCGGCGCTGCGCCCGTTGTCATTTACGCTATGATTGCCATTGAGATGAGATATAATGCGTTCCTGCTGGAAAACTATGCTGGCAAATTTATTCTGGATGAGCCAGGCGAGATCGCGGGCAACATCCAGTTCAGGACGACGAATGCCGCTGGCAATGCGGCGCGCGCTGCGATAGACGTTAATGCCACCCAGCAACTCCAAAATGCGCATATCGAATTGCATGGCATAAGGGATGGCGGGAACCACTTGCAGGGTGGTTTGCATGCCCTGTGGGAAGTAGGCAGCGAGCTGTGCCCACTCGTCGATGTAGCGCACCATTTCCATAGTCACGCCCATGACCTCTAGATTGAGAGACTCTTCTCCATAGGGCAACGTTGATTTGGATTGACCAACCGGGCTGGCAACAAATTCGTATGTTCCCTCTTTCCACAATGCCAGTTCGCGCGCCGTCCACAGGGCCTTGGTGCGCAGCGCCTCGCGCAATTGTTCATCCGAAATGACCCCCATCTCGATCAAACGCTCGCCGATACGTTTGCCAAAGGGGTCCTGCATCTGCATCGAAAAGGCCCTGTCGATATGCTGGCTATGCGCCATACCCAATTGCTGTAAGATGTCGCCCAGCGTCAATGCGCCTGGGTCGAGTTCAGAACAACTGGCGAGCTTGCCATCTTTGAAATAGACAATGCCTATACGCTCTGTAGATTGCTGTTTGAGGTGGATCGCGCCCGTCATTCCGCCAAATTCCATCATTTGCAAGACTTCCACCAGGCCAAATTCATTAAGTGAACCCTGCAGTCTGGCGTTTGTTGTCATGCTGCCCCCGCTGTAACCAGTGTATGCGTTGTAGATACGAGTCATGTTGACACATATTGCACTAAATAAAACATCGTAGCCATTATAGCAGATGCCAAATTGTTTCAACAAGTGCGGGGTGGTGCTATAATTTCAATTATGAGCATGCAAGATCGTGTCACCATCATCACCGGAGCCGGGCGCGGCATTGGCCGCGCCACCGCCAAACGTTTCGCCCGCGAAGGCGCGCGTGTTGTCCTCTTCAGCCGCACAGCCGAAACGCTCGCGCAGGTTGCCCGTGAAATCGAGAACGAAGGGTATTCTGTACTATTCATCGCGGGCGATGTCTCGCGTGAAGAAGATGTTGTTGGTCTGTTCCACAGGGTGATGGAGGCGTATAGTCGGGTGGATGCATTGGTCAATTGCGCGGGAATAGCGGCAACGCGCCCCTTTGTTGATATGGATGCAGCTACCTGGGACAAAGTGATCGCCGTCAACCTGCGAGGGACTTTTCTGTGTTGCCGCGAGGCATTCCGCATCATGAGTGTGCAGCGTTCAGGTGTGATTATCAACTTTTCCTCGCTCTCAGGTGTAAAAGGGGTAGAGAAATTTCCGGGATTGAGCGCCTACAACGTCTCGAAAGCAGGGGTTGCCAGCCTGACGGAGATTCTCGCCGTCGAGGGCAAGCCGCATAATATTCGTGTCTGCGCCGTTAGCCCCGGCGCGGTGGATACCGAGATGCTGCGCCAGGCCGCGCCGCACCTGAAAGCAGGTATGACACCCGATGATATGGCTGAGATTTTGCTGTTCCTGGCCGATGATTCAGGACGCAAGCTGAGCGGCACTAACCTTGAGATTTTTAGCAACGCGTGATAATTCGTAAGGAAGGACCAGGGCGGGTAATACCCGTACAGGACGTATAGGGTAGGGGCGACCCTTGCGGTCGCCCTGCAAAAGACACGTAAGGGATACATACATGGTTTACCTGACCAGGCGCGCCACTTTCAGCGCGGCTCATCGCTTATGGAACAAGCAACTCAGCGATGAAGAAAATTATGCTATTTATGATAAATGCGCCAATCCAAACGGGCACGGGCATAATTATGCGCTGGAAGTGACTGTGCGCGGGATGCCCGACCCGCGCACGGGTATGGTGCTCAATTTGACCGCCTTGAAAGATGCAATGCAGGAGCGGGTGATTCGCTGGGTCGATCACAAGCACCTGAATTATGATGTTCCCTGGCTCGAGGGATGCATTCCTACCACCGAAATGCTGGTTATCAAGTTCTGGGAACAACTGGCGGAGGTGCTTCCCGGCGGCCTGCTCTATGAAGTGAAGCTCTACGAAACAGACAATAATGTTGCCAGTTATCGAGGTAAGTAATGCGTATCGCACTGGTTGCTCCCCTGGTTTCTCCCATTGTACAGCCCTATCTCGGAGGGGCGCAGGCGCTGCTGGCCGACCTGGCGCGCGGTCTGCGACAGCGCGGCCATCACGTGACGCTCTTTGCACGCGACGCATCGTTTGTGCCTGGCGTTGCCATCGAGACCGTCAGCGTTCCCAGCAACGTGCAACCGGCCAGTTTTTCCGACGAGGCGAGCAACATTTCAGCCGACGCAGGCTTCTTTACGCAGGCCAACCTCTTTTTTGATCTTTTTCTGCAATTGCGGCAGCGCAGCAGCGAGTTTGATATCGTCCACGTCCACGCTTTTGACTGGCCGGCCTATACTTTTAGCGCGCTGCTGCAGGATATTCCCGTGCTGCACACACTGCATCTCCCGGCGGTATCGCCAGAAATCAATGAGTCGCTGCGCGTACTGGACCTGCGGGGCCACCTCGCCACGCTGGTAACTGTCTCGCACTCCTGCGCCCGCACATATGCGCCCTATACCGCCGTCGACGACGTGATATATAACGGGTTAGACCTGGATGCCATCCCTTTTTCGCCCGTGCCATCCAGAGAGGCTCCTTTGCTCTTCGCCGGGCGCATTGCCCCTGAGAAAGGCGTCGAGGCCGCTATAGACATCGCGGCGATGGCCGGTTATCGCCTGCTGATTGCGGGCGGCATCTACGACCGCCCATACTTTGAAGAGCGCATCCAGCCCAGGCTGCAAGCGGCAGGCGACCGCGTCACCTACCTGGGGCAACTGGAACGATTGGCACTGTGGAAGATCATGGGTCAATCGCTTGGCCTGCTCTTTCCCATCGAGTGGGATGAGCCTTTCGGGCTAACCGCCGTCGAAGCGATGGCCACTGGTACGCCCGTTATCGCATACCGGCGCGGCGCGGCGGAAGAGATTATCCGCCACTGCGAAACCGGCTTCCTGGTGGAGGAGGGCGAACGCACGCACGCCGCCGCTTTTGTAGATGACCTGTACGATATCCCCCGCGCGCGCTGTCGCGCCCACGTCGAGACAAACTTCGCGTTCGACAACATGATCGACGCTTACGAGCGCGTATATAGGACTGCAATACAAAAGCGAGACGAGTAGTATATAATTCTTGTGACTTTCACCACTTGACATTTTCCTATATTTTCTTTATTATACAAAAAGGTAATTGTATAATTATATAATAATGTGAGAGGTTAACCATGCAAAACGAAGAAAAACAGGCGCTTTCGTCGGAAGAAATGAAGTCGCTGGTCGTGCTCGGACGCGCCCTGTCCGACCCGGCGCGCATTCGCATCCTGGGGCTGCTCAGCGCCCGTCCGATGTATGGTCAGGAGCTGGCGCAGGCGCTGGAAGTTGCGCCGCCCACGATAACGCACCACATCGCGCCCCTGAATATGGCGGGGCTGGTGAAGCTGATGCGCGAGAACAACTATACCTACTATGAGTTGGATAGCGAGGGCATCGAGCGCCTGGGAGAGAGCACGCAGCATATCGCGAAAATGCTCTACGCCAGCGAGCCACTGCCGCCTAAAAGCGAAGAACGCGCGCGAGTCGTAGCCACTTTTATCAAAGATGGGCGGCTGGTCAGTATTCCGGCGCAGTACAAGAAACGGCGCTACGTTATGGAAGAGATGGCGCGTTCGTTCGAGTGGGGTCGGCTCTACGACGAAAAGGAGGTGAACGCCATCTTGAGGACTTTCCATGATGATGTTGCCAGCCTGCGCCGTGAAATGATCGACCAGCGTATTATGATGCGCGAAAGCGGGCGTTACTGGCTGCTGCGCCCGCATGAATAAACACGAGCCCGAAGGGACGCTCCTACGGTTTGGTCGCCCACATGGTGACGAAGTAGAGCAGGGCGCTGAACTCAGGGGATAGGACATCGCGCATGGCCTGTTCGTACAGCTCGTCAAACTTCTCCTGCGTGGTGATGCCCAGTTTAATCAGGGTAGGAAGGACGGTCTGCGTGGTCACTTTGAAGTCGTCTATCCACATCGAGGAGCCTGGTTCGTCTGGCGCGTTCACAATCGCGTGGGCCATCTTTCCAATATCTTTGAATCCTGCTGTGCGCAGCAGGCGAGGCAGCACAGGAATGATGCCAACGCTGCGACCATCGGGCGAAAAGCTGAGTCCAATAGCTTTGAGTAGTTTGGGGAGCATCATGCTAATTTCATCGTAGCTGGAGGAAGTGCTTGTGCCAAGGTCTCCTTCGGTCAGACGAATCACCCCTCCGGGACGCAAAACCCGCAGGCACTCCGTCAAGAGTGGAAGCCAGGCGGTTTTGGCGGTAAATCCTACAATGAACCGGGCATTCACCAGGTCAAACACATCATCGTCGAATTGCAAGGGTTCCAGGGCATTCATAACGATAAATTCGGCATTGTTCAATCGCTGTGTGAACGCCTGGGCGCGGGCATACTGAACCATCAAACGGCTGATGTCGATGCCAACAACACGCTTCTGTTGATATTTTTGCGCCACGCTCAATACCCAGCCGCCTGGTCCGCAGCCGATATCCAGTATCCTATCAATGCCCTCAAGATCGTCGTATCGTTCAGGGAATAATCCACCCAGGGCCATTGTCGTAGCCTGGTCCTGGCTCAGCAGGCGTGCCATTTCAGTTGCGCTCTCAGAATCCAAAATGTAAGGGTTTTCTTCTTTGGGTAGATCTGTTGGCATCGCGTTTCGTTTACTTCTTTCTTTTGTAGTAATAGGGTATATTTGCTGCAAAACCATAGCTATTATAACGTAGAGATTCTTGTATCGCAATATGCCCTTATTGCCGCGGTTCCACCACAAAGCGGGGGTTAGCATCCTCGTATCTCGTATATAGTAGGGGCGACCGCAAGGGTCGCCCTGGCTCCCGGCCTCCGATTTGTGGTGGAACCGTATTGCGCAAGTTTAAAAAACGGGCAGGTAGCGCTCCAGCTCCCAGGCGTGTACCTGTTTGCGATATTCAGTCCACTCGATGCTTTTTGCCTCGATAAAGCCTTCGTAGATCGAGTCACCGAGCGTATCGCGTATGAGGCTATCTTCGCGCAGGGCTTCGAGGGCCTCGCCGAGCGTGGCGGGCAGCAGGCGTGAGCGATGGCGCTGGCGTTCGCCTTCGTCGCGCAGGAACAGGCTCTCATCCATAGCAGGTGGCAGTGGCAACTTGCGCGCTATGCCATCGAGTCCGGCGCGCAGCATGACCGCCAGGGCAAGGTAAGGATTGCAACTGGGGTCGCAGCAGCGCAGTTCTATGCGCGCCGTCAACTGGCGATCAGCGCCGGGACGCGGGACGCGAATCAGAGCCTCGCGATTGACGCGCCCCCAGTTTATGTATACGGGGGCTTCATAGCCTGGCACCAGGCGCTTGTACGAGTTGACCAGGGGCGCGAGAATG
>DATGGW010000501.1:0-4267 GCA_035308345.1 Ktedonobacteraceae bacterium
TCGCTGATAACCAGCACAACTGCGCCACGGCCCAGCACACGTTTTGCCCACTTCTGGTTAAAGAAATGCAGCGCGTCCCCGATGCGCGTGCCGCCCGACCAGTCCTGCACATTTTTCGATACATCGCGCACTGCGTCATCGACATCGCGCTTCTTCAATTGGCGCGTGATGCGTGTGAGTCGCGTGCCAAAGACAAATGCCTCCACATTCAACAAGCCATTCGAGATGGTATGGATGAAATGCAGCAGCAGCCGTGAATAGAGGCTCATCGAGCCGCTGATGTCACAGATGATGACCAGGGGGCGCGGCTTGCGCTTCGTCTCGCGCCACGTCAGTTCGAGCAGTTCCGCGCCATATTTCAGATTGCGGCGCACGATACGGCGCATGTCGGGATAGGAGCCGCGGCGCGCGGGCGCTTTGCGGCGCGTTGGACGCATGCCCAGGTGCCAGCGCATCTCGGCCATGAGGCGTTTAGCTTCCTGCACCTCATCCCAGGTAAACGACTCGAAATCCTTCTTGCGCAGCGCCTCGATTGCGCTGTACGCCAGTCCCTGCGGCGTCGCGGTATCGTCGTCATCGGGATCATGGTACTTTTCATCATCTCGCCGCCTGCGTTCGCTCTCGCGCATCTCAGGGCGCAGATCTTTGCGCTGTTCCTGCGGGGAATTGAGATGTTCCGCCAGGCGTTTGCGCTCAGAAGGAGGCAGGCGCATATGCTTTTCATCGCGTTTGGCCGCGCCTGGAGCTTCCGCCTTCTTCTTGCCCCGCTGGTCGCGCATGAACCAGTAGTACATGTACATCTGGTTGAAGACCGCCTCCTGTTCGTGCTTTGCCAGCAAGGAGCATTTGAGCGTATTGTAGAAATCATCTTTGTCGGTGATATCGATATAATTCAGGGTTTCGGCGAGATCAAGCATCTTACGCGGCCCCACATCAATACCTACTTCCCACAGGATGCGCCCAAATTCCGTGAGCCGATAGAGCAGTCGCTCGCCGCGCTCAATATCCAATACTCTCAGCGGTTCCAACGCCAGGTAATCGCCGTTTTCCT
Source organism: Ktedonobacteraceae bacterium (assembly GCA_035308345.1). GTDB lineage: Bacteria > Chloroflexota > Ktedonobacteria > Ktedonobacterales > Ktedonobacteraceae > CF-113. The sequence continues at coordinate 1,052 of DATGGW010000501.1, forward strand.
GTGGCAGCGTGCTCATCAGGAAACTCCCGTGGCCTTCTTCAGCATGCGCGAAAATTCGCCGCCGCCAACTTTGAGCACATCATCCTGGTATTTGAGCAGCGCGCCCAGCGTGTCGCGCACAGGCCCCTCGACCAGTTCCATTTGATCGAGGGCGAGCAGAGAACTGATCCAGTCCAGCGTCTCCGCGATGCCGGGAACCTTGAAGAGGTCGGCGCTGCGCAACTCGCGCACAAAAGCGCACACCTGCCGCGCCAGGCGCTCAGGCACACCGGGCATACGCGCCAGCACGATCTGGTATTCCTTCTCCAGCGTCGGGAAATCGATCCAGTAATAGAGGCAGCGGCGGCGCAGCGCATCGTGAATTTCACGCGTGCGGTTCGACGTGATAATCACAACCGGTATTTCTATAGCCTGAATAGTGCCGATTTCGGGAATGGTGATCTGGAAATCTGATAATAATTCGAGCAGGTAGGCCTCAAATTCTTCATCGCTGCGATCAAGCTCATCAATCAACAATACAGGAGCCTGGGTGTTGGCCGGGTCGATGGCCTGCAAAAGCGGACGCTGGATCAGGAAGTCGGGGCCGAAAATCTCTTTGAGCTCTTCCTGCCGACTCGCGCCGCCCGCTTCCATCAGGCGAATATGCAGCATCTGGCGCGTGTAGTTCCACTCGTACACCGCCGTGCTGACATCGATGCCTTCATAGCACTGCAAACGGATCAGGCGCGTGTTGAGCACGGCGGCCAGCACCTTCGCGACCTCGGTCTTACCTACCCCGGGCTCACCCTCCAGCAAAAGCGGCTTGCGTCTTTTGAGCGCCAGGTAAACCGTTGTTGCCAGGCTCCGATCGGCTATATAGTTCTGGGCGAACATCGCCCGCTGCACGTCTTCAATAGTATTCAATGAATCCTGGTCCAACGAGGGCCTCCAATACAAACTAGCGCTTTCCAGCACAAAAGTAAGGGTATATATATTCTATGCTATAAATAGGGAAGTTAGCAACTCGCGCCGTTCACTTCTCTTCCTCGGCCTTCTCTGCCTCCTCCCCGTGGCTGACTATGTCACCTTGTTTAAAGAGGATATTCTGCAATGCGACATTCCACTTCGGCTTTTGACGCAGCAAAAATTCGAGGTCCATGCCAAAGTGCTTGAATTCCTCCTCCTGTGAATTCTCCATGATGGCTCGCGCCTGGGCGTTCTGCTCCACAGATATGCGCTGCTCATACCAGTTGATTGCTTCGGCTTCCTCCGTTAGAGAGACAATTATACGCGCAAAGGTGCGCGTCTCTTGTGTGAGTTCAGTTACAGGCTCGTGATATTGCTCGAATCCCACAGTATGTTATCCTTTCTTCTTCGCGAGTGTACAGGTGATAAAAACTTTCAATCGCTGGAGCGCCCCTCTTCCAGATTTGAAGAACATGCTTCATAAGATAAACGAAATTCAGCCTTGAAGAGTGTCATAGCATAAGCATGTAATACTGGTTATCAAAGAGAAATGCCACTTTTTTAGTATAACAAACGTGTAAGTTATGGTACTCATATATGCTAGAGATATAGCGTTGGGTATCTGTAGATACGTGAGCATAGTTGAGTTGTTCAGGATGCGAACATTTTCCGTTCGCAAGATGCCTGCATGTACTCTACAGCGAAGTTATCGTACGAGAAGATACTCACAAGTAAGGAGAATAGGTAATGAGTAGTCAACCTTATCCACCCGATCCGAGCGAGCCGGTGTATCAGCAGCCGCCCAACCAGGCTCCCTATACTGGTCAGCCATACGGGGCATCCGATGATACTGTCAGGACATCCAGCGGTGACGGCGTTTCTGCCCAGAGCCAACGCGAGAGTTATGTTGACCCCATGGGCAACCGGGTCGAGAATCGTCAAGATGTCTTTGTAGATGAAAATCTACGACGGACCAACAGGCGTGACTGGATTGCAAGAGTCGTGTACTATGTGCTGGCTGTGCTGGAAATAATATTAGCGCTGCGCTTCTTCTTCCGGCTTCTCGGCGCGAGCGAGAGCAGCGGCTTCGTCATGTTTCTTTACAATCTGACCCACATCTTTGTAGGGCCTTTCAATGGCATTTTCAATGACCAGGCTTTAGGGCGGAGCGTTTTCGAATTCTCAACGATTGTTGCGATGATTGTATACGCGTTGATAGCCTGGGGCATCGTATCATTGAGTAGGGTCATTTATGCCTCCAACTATGCAGGTCGCCAGAGCGCCACAACGACGCGCCGCCGTCGTGTTTCGTAAAGCTCCAACGATGCCGCCGGGAAAGCAGTACATTTGAGGTGGCGAATGAATAGCGCAAACTTGCTCCTCTTGAATACCACTGAGGAGCAGGTTTGCGCTCTATTTCTATTGGATAAACAGGGCGGGGACAGGCCCACGCCCCTACCCTGGACGAACGGGACACCGCCCTGGCAGTTCGTTAGCAAGAGAAGGCTGACAGGTTGTATAATAGGCGTTACATGCCACACCCATGCCATTAACACTATGACGGTTCCCTGCAAGGGTCGCAGGAGTACAGGAGAACATACACAATGACCATTGATATCGAACGCGGCTCCCCCCAGTTTCCGACGGCCTCAAGCAGTATTTCGCCATCCTCGCGGGATGAAATGGACGCGGCTCTGCAGATCTTGCACGCGCAGAAAAACGCCTGGGTCGCGCTGCCGGTGATGGAGCGCATCGTTATTATAGATAGACTTCTGCGGGATTGCGCCTCGATTGCGCCGCGCTGGATCGATGCGTCTGTCAAGGCAAAGGGCATCGCCGCCGACTCACCCACGGCAGCCGAAGAATGGGGCGCGGGCATCTGGCCCGTCATGAAGAGTCTACGGCAACTGCGCCAGGTACTTGGGGAAATTGCCGGGACAGGGCATCCTAAAATTCCAGGGCCGATTACCACACGACCCAACGGGCAGGTAGTGGCGCAGGTCTTTCCACTCACCGCCTATGATCGCATCTTCTTTATGGGTGTTACTGCCGAGATATGGATGGAGCCTGGGGTAACAGCCGACACGCTCGCGCAGACGCAGGCTGAAATCTACCGCGATAAAAATCACAAGGGTAAAGTGGCGCTGGTGCTGGGCGCGGGCAACTTGTCGAGCATCGGGCCACTGGACATTTTCTACAAGCTCTTCGTGCAAGACCAGGTGGTAATACTCAAAATGAACCCGGTCAACGCCTATCTCGGTCCGTTGATCG
>DATGGW010000502.1:0-5096 GCA_035308345.1 Ktedonobacteraceae bacterium
CGGGCATCGGTTCCGATGTGGCAGGTATGTCCACAACGGCTGTGCTCGACGGCGATGAGTGGGTACTTAACGGCCACAAGCACTACATCACCAACGGCGCGCGCGCCGACCTGGTTGTCACCTTCGCTACCATCGATAAAAGCCTGGGTCGCGAGGGCATTCGCCCATTCGTGGTTCCCAAAGGCACACCAGGCCTTATCGTCGGGCGCATCGAGGAGAAGATGGGCCTGCGCGCCTCTCAAACCGCCGAATTGATCTTCGAGAATTGCCGCATTCCCACAGATAACCTGCTCGCCGGGCGCGAAAGCAGCAAGAAAGCTGGCTTCAAGGCCGCCATGGGAACGTTGGATGCCACGCGCCCGATGGTAGGCGCGCTGGCTGTGGGCATCGCGCGCGCCGCTTACGAGACCAGCAGTGAGTGGGTGTGCGAGGAACTTCCAAAAGGCTATCCCGCGCATAAATGCCGCGAGATTGAAGATGAGCTTGAAGAGCTGCGCCAGGAAATCGAGATGGCGCGTTTCCTGGTCTGGCGCGCGTCATGGATGGCGGATCGCCGCATTCCAAACTCGAAAGAAGCTTCGATGAGTAAGGCATATGCGGGTGGATTGGTGATGAAAGCTACCGCCGCGGGCGTGCGCATCGTGGCTCCGGGCGAAAATACTGAGCGCAAACAATTCCTCGCCAAGTGGTTCCGCGACGCGAAAGTCTTCGACATCTTTGAAGGAACCGCGCAAATCCAACGCCTGGTGATTGCCCGCCGCCTCTTCCCGCAAATAGATATCCCATAAGAACCTGGTAACCTGGGGCGCGATGCATCGCGCTCCTAGTTTTTCTGTCCGGCTACGGCTTCGTCCAATTTCTCTTCATCAATTAGCAGATAATCGTCTTCTAACTGTCGATGCAGTAGCGTAAGCACGCGGTTCTCTCGCCTGGCAGGTCGGCGGCGTTCAATCATATCGCGCTTAAAACGCTCTCGCCTGGCATCAGCACGTTTATCACGGAGTTTCCCTCTCACGCTTTCACCTCCTTTCCCCTTAAAGTCGTGATAGTCTGGTTCCGGGCAGGTAAATAAATTACTTTAGGCAAGATAACGCCTTTCTCCCATCCAGAGAATATGTCCTGAGTAGATAGAAACGGCTCTGAAACACTGCATATAGCTTTCTCTATAGATGACTGATTGAAGTTTTCAAAATGAGGCATCCAGCGTATACTGAGGAAAAGATGAGGTTCAATTTTAGTCAATCATGCATAATTCAAACTAGACAACGGTCAACCTGTGTAGAGTGTACAAGCAGAGTTTATAAAAGTCAAGTGTTTTTAGGTATTCTCTTTTGTTACCTCACTGCGTATCTTCTCACAGAGACATCTGGATTCATGCAATAAAGGAAGGAAACAACATGAACACACTCACAACTACTTTATCTTCCCGGCGCTACAGCCGTCTATGGTTTGTCTTGCTGGCATTTGCGGCGCTGGTACTGCTGGCAGCCTGCGGAGGTGGCGGAACTACCAGCACAGGCACAACACCTACTGCCGGGGGCACTACTCCGACAACTGCACCGTCGGGCAGCACGCCAACTACAGCGCCATCCGGCAACACAATGGCAGTTTCGATCATATCCAGTAACACCTTCGCGTTCAGTCCGGCTGCCATCACCATCAAGGTAGGAACAACCGTCACATGGACCAATATGACCAGCGCGCCGCATACCGTCACCAGCGATGATGGCAAATCGTTTGATTCAGGCATCTCCAATCCCATCTCTGCGTCCGGTGGAACGTATAGCCATACCTTTATGCAGCCAGGCACATTCACCTACCATTGCCAGATTCACCCATTTATGAAGGCCACCGTTATCGTGCAGCCATAACCCGCTTTCCCCGCAAAATGCTTGCAACCATCGCCACTCTATGTTAGATTTGACTGGCATCGATCATAAAGTAATATGAGCGAAGACATACGTAAAAGGAGTGAGTGATGGTTGTAGTATTGCCTGGAGTGACAACACTTCACTGGAGCAGCGTCTCAAGTCCGCGAGGGTCATGCGTTGTGATGTCCACCGAACGCGGCATCTGCTGGCTGGGAACGCCCGGCGCACCGCTGGACAAGGGTATGAGTTGGGTACAACGCAAGCTCACATTCGAGCGCGCCATCCAGGGCGTATCTGTCGAGCCGCTGCGTCTGGCAATAGATGAATTAGGCCGCTATTTCGCAGGCGAACGTATGCAGTTTACCTGCCCGCTGGATTTGCGCGGCACTCCATTTCAATTGAAGGTATGGAACGCGCTCACTCGCATCCCTTATGGTGAAACACGATCTTATGCAGAGATTGCGCGTGAAATTGGACATCCTGAGGCAGTTCGCGCAGTGGGGGCAGCCAACGGAGCCAACCCCGTCGCCATCGTCGTTCCCTGTCATCGCGTCATCGGCAGCAATGGTTCGCTGACAGGATACGGCGGCGGCCTGCCCACCAAAGCATGGCTGCTCGCCCTGGAGCGTCCCTAGTGGTAATTACCGGCCTGTGTCATGAATATCTTGATAAGACCGCGCACGATCACAATAATGATACAGGCTTCAACTACCGCCATAACAATCCAGACCCAGGTAAGCGGTTTGCCAAGCACATTAGATGCTGCGGCCGGATCGAGCGATTTGAGAAAGAGCGGCGTCAGAATAATGAGCGGGAATGCAATCAGTACCAGGCAAAGGGCCACGACAAAGGCTGGCAAGATGATACGCCAGAAGCCTGAGTCACGCAGGTTCTCGGTTTTGGCAGAGCCATAGGCTTTGCGCCCTTCTGTTGCAGGTTTCTCAACGGCTGCAGTCTGGCTTGAGGTATTATTCTCCATCATACATCTCCTAAGATATGTGCCTTGCGCCCACCGGGGGACGCCGGGATCGTATCTCAGTATATCACAGGAGAGGAGCAAGCAGGTGTCAGATGATATGCGACTAACACGGCAACAGGCTAACGACGACGCCTCGATCTCGTGGTGGCGTTGGAGGCCGGGCATCAGGCCGCGCAGCGCGCTGCTCATCGGCATTCCGCTAATCTTCCTGGCGTTCTTTTTCCTGCTCATTGGATTATATACCCTGTTTTTCAGCTCACCGGGCGATCCTTTCGGCTCGCTTGTACTGCTCCTTTTCGGCCTTGCGCTCTTTCCCTACCCACTCTTAATGACTATATGGGGATGGCACGACCTGTGGCGACCACCAGACACTATGCTTGCCAGGGTTCTCAGCCTGCGCGCCTCGCTACAGAATCGCATTGCGCGCAGGGAAAGCCCCGCTTTGACACCGCGCATCGCGCGGGCATGGTATTGCGCGGCGCTAGCGCCTGTGGCCGCCTCTTCCAAACAGGCAGTCATGACTTTTGGTCTCAGTGAAGAGCAATACAAAAGGTTGCGCGAAGGCCAACTGGTGCAAATCACGTATTTACCACAATTGCATTACGTGCTTTCGATCAAGACAATAGAAACACCGTAAGCCACGTGTTCCAGCTTACCAGGAGTATATGTGAAGAAAAACGGCCAGGCGCTGCAGCTCTTCAAACAGGTCATGCGGCAATTTTTTGATCTCCTCTATCCTCCGCAGTGCGCGGGCTGCCAGCGCAGCGGTTATGTAGTGTGTCCGGCATGTCTCACACAAATGCTCCCACCGTCTGTCCCGGCTTGCCAGCGCTGCAGCGCACCTCTTGCGCCCGGCGGCATATGTCTCTCCTGCCAATCTGCGCCGCTTAAACTTAGTGGCCTGCGCGCCGCGAGCTCCTATCAGGGACCGCTGAGGTCGTGTATCCACGCGCTTAAATATGATGGAAACACTCGCCTTGCACAGCCGCTTGGCATGCTGCTTGTCCAGGTATATCTTGCGCTCGGCATGCGTGCAGACGCTATCGTGCCGGTACCTCTGCACAGCGAGCGCTACCGCCAGCGCGGTTACAACCACGCAGCGTTACTGGCGCAAGTCTGCGCGACACAAACCGGTCTGCCACTCTTTGAGAGCATGCTCATTCGTCACCGCGCAACACTCGCGCAGGTAGGATTGAAACCCTGGGAACGGCAACAAAACGTGCTCGGCGCCTTCTCTTGCTTGCCCATGTACACAGGCGGGCAACTGCGCGGGCGCACCATCCTCCTCATCGATGATGTTTGCACAACTCACGCGACCTTAGAAGCCTGCGCCGCGCCACTTTTTGCCGCCGGCGCCGCGGCTGTCTACGGACTTGTGCTGGCCCGTCCAAACAACTAAGCTAAATAAATTTTATCCACTAACCTACAGAAAACATGGGCACATATGCTATAATACGCCAGAAGGAATGATAAAAGAGAGGGCAACCCATGGCGAGTAGTGGGAAATGGCTAAGGAATAGCTTTATCTGGCTCATATTGGCGCTGGTCATTGTCCTGATAATCGTGCTATTTTTTCATCCAGCTTCAAACGCAACACAGGTTAACATCTCGACTATTCTGAATGATATCAAGACGGATATCGGCAAGAATCAGACAGACACGCTCTCCGTCTCGACCGATACCATCACCTTGACACGCAGCCAGAACCAGACCAACGAGGTCGCCAACATCAACAATACCTTTGATATCACGCAGGTGCTCAAAGATAATAACATCGACTACACCAACAACAGGCAGTTAGTGTTGGAATATGACGCGCCCAGCTCGTTGAACGCCTGGTTAAATATACTGGGCGGGCTGCTTCCTTTCCTCTTCATCGGCGGGCTGCTCATTTTTATGATGCGCCAGGCGCAGGGAACCAACAACCAGGCTCTATCATTTGGCAAGAGTCGTGCGCGCATGTTTACGGGCAACAAGCAAACCGTCACTTTCGCAGACGTGGCCGGAGTCGAGGAAGCCAAACAGGAACTGCAAGAGATCGTCGAATTTCTGAAGTTTCCCGATAAATTTGCGGCCCTGGGTGCGCGCATTCCCAAAGGGCTGCTGCTGGTCGGACCTCCCGGCACAGGCAAAACTCTAATTTCACGCGCCGTCGCGGGCGAAGCCGGTGTGCCTTTCTTCAGTATAAGCGGCTCGGAGTTCGTTGAGATGTTTGTAGGCGTTGGAGCCAGCCGTGTGCGCGACCT
>DATGGW010000503.1:0-8614 GCA_035308345.1 Ktedonobacteraceae bacterium
CCTCTAGCCATGGTGTTCCGCCGCTTTCTGCCATTTAATACGAAGTGATTATGCCTGTTAGCAGTATATCACAGGAGGCCGACGGCAACTGATTGACTCTCGTTATTGCGGATCGAAAACCGTAAGCGGCTCCTTGCTCGCCTCAGCTCTATCCACGTTCATGACGGGTGTGCCATACGTCCTGAAGCTTTGCGGCAAGGATTCTCCCCAGTAGACGCCTTTTCCTCGATGAGCCTTCCTCCAGATGATAGGTTCCCAGTCCGGGGCAAAGGTCAGATACCCGCCGGAGTAGACCTCGACGCGGTTGCCGCCAGGCTCGTACAGGTAGAGGAAGAATGCCTGCGAGATGTTGTGTTTGGCAGGGCCAGCCTCGATGAAGATATCGTGCTCCGTCAGGATATCTGCGGCCCGCAGCACCTCTTCGCGGCTATCCAGAAAGTAGGCGATGTGATGCAGTCTGCCGTGATTGCCGGTAAAGTCTCGTGTGTAAGCGATATCGTGCGTCAGAGGGGTGACGCTCAGCCAGGCCCCTTCCTCGATGCCGTCCACTTCCGGCTGCAGCACCTCGTGCAACTGAAACCCCAGTTGCTGCTGGAGAAACAGGCGGTTGGGCGTGACATCGCTGCACATCAGGTTCACATGGTCGATGCGTTTGACCGCCACCCCGCGCCCGCTGAACTTATGTGGTTGATTAAAGAGCCTGGAACGCAACGCCTCGTGAGGCTGGTATTTCTGCGACTCGTAATAGACCTCCATGGGGTGTCCATCGGGATCGGTAAACCGGTAGGCGCGGCCATGCCCGATATCTCCCTCTATCCACCCGCGCCCGCATCCCTGCTCAGAGAGCGCCTGCACGCGGCGTTCGAGCGCCTGCGGGCTGACAGCGCGCCAGCCAACATGGCCGAGGCCGGCCCGTTTCGCCTCGGTCAGCTTGAGGGTGCAATGATCGTAATCGCCCCACGCGCGCAGATAGACCGACTGGCCCTCGCGGTCCGTCTCCTCCATGCCGTAGACTTCCTTGAAAAACCAGAGGCTTTCGGTAGGTTTGGGTGTGAAGATCTCAACATGGCCCAGGTGTGCAAGATCTCTGATCGGTTCCTGAACATCTGTCATTAGATATCCTCCTCTTCTCATCCAGGGTTACTGATGATTTCTTGAATCATTTGCGCTCCCAGGTTAGCAGCAGAGAGGCCGCGAAACAAGAATGCCAGGTTGACGACGGCGCTAAGTTCCTCCCAGGTCGCGCCCGCGCGATGCGCTGCGCGCGCATGCAGGCGGGCGCCATCAGCCAACTGCACCAGCAGCATGCCAAAGAGCATGAGCTGAGCCGTTTTCGTATCAAAGCACTTCGGGTACATGGCATGTTTGCGAATCTCTTCCTCCAGAGACAATAATTCCGGGTCCAATCGCGCAAGCAGATCGGTGCGAGCCTGGATGCGCGGCGGCACGAAGCCGATCAGCTCAACATACCTGCCGCGCAGCCTCTCTATTTCAGCCGCGTCCATCTGGAAATCGGGGAGGATATTTTCCCCGCCTGTTTGATTCATAAAACACTCCTTGTTTTCATGCATAAGTACAATCAACTAACTTTTTTGGCTTTCGATCCGATCACTGACAAGATTTTCTGTGGGCACTGGTTGAAGCGGTCGAAGCACGCTTTGGCCGCCGCGAGCAGGGCCTGTTTCGTCTCAACGAGTTCACAGTGGGTGACTTCCCGTCGGAAGTGCCGCCACACCATTTCGATGGGATTGAGCCAGGGGCTATAGGTCGGCAGGTACAGTAAGACCAGGCGCCCTGCGGCCGCTCGCACCACCGCTTCGACCTCCTCATCCTCATGCATACTGGCATTATCCCAGGCCACATAGATCGTTCCCATCGGATGCTTGTCGACCAGAGCTTGCAGCAACTGGGCGATCTCCTGGCGCCGCTTGCGGCGCTGGAACAGCACCACGCTTTCTCCGGTGTGGTAGTTCACGGCTCCAATCCCATAGTATTTGTCCGGCTGCCCCGGCGTCGGGATCATCACCTGCTGCCCTTTGGGACTCCACATCGCCCGCAAGGTCGGAAACCAACTCAGATTAAACTCATCGGCGTAATAGAACACGTCCCCTACCTTTAAGCTGTCACGGGTCTCTTCAATCGTCTTTTTTTTACCAGGTACTCTGGGTCAGGGCTGCTGATCTTGTGCTGGGGACGCGAGAGCACGATCTCCCCTTCTTTGAGCAGCTTGCGCACCGTTTCATCCGACACCCGAATACCCGTTTGCTCAGCCATGTAGTCAGCCAGCCGTTGGAGTGTCCACATGGAGTAGGGTTGCCCCAGGCTCCGGGGTCGCCGACGCACAGCCGCCAGCAACTGCTCCGTATATGCCTGCGTGATCTTGGCCGGTGCTCCGGGCATCGGGCGATCTTTGAGTCCCTCGATCCCCTCGGCCAGATAGCGTTTGAGCCAATTGCGCACCGTTTGATCGTCTTCGCGTACAATCCTGGCGATAGCTGGCGCGGTCAAGCGCTGCTCTCCAGCTAACAACACGATTTGTGCGCGGGTGCGCAGCCGCACATCTTTGGTCGTTCGATATAGCGTCTCTACGGCTTCCAACTCTTCTGCGGTCAGGATCGGAATCTCCAGTGGTTTTCGCATGTCCCCTCCTTCTCCTGACAGTGTACCTCATTTCCGCAAAAGTTGCTTGATTGTACTTATAAGTATCAAGTGAACGAAACCGTTGCGCCCCGTCCTGTTGAACATTGACAACCGAAACGGGTCATGAAGAGGAAACGGCATCACCGTAGGGGCGACCCTTGTGGTCGCCCGCCCGTGCGAGGGGAGAGGAGGATGCCCTCAGACGGGCGAACGCCAGCAGGCGGGCGACCACAAGGGTCGCCCCTACGGGCACGATTACCCTATTCGGTTGGCAAAGATCATCAGATCAATTGGATTGTTAATAATAAGTATAATCTGCGAAGATTGCATATTCAACCAAAATGCTCTATTCAGACGAACAGTACCCTTGCTTGTTGAATAGAAAATCGAGTACACTACTATAAAATAGGCTGCGATCAATTCGTTAGCAAAGGAGGTGTGAAGAAGCTCTCAGCATTCCACGCGGGTACTTCAGCTATATACGGATCCCATACCTGGTCGTTTGACACTGGTTTCCAACCCTGGAAAAGTCAAGCAAGGCGCGTGTCAGGGTAATCGCCTTATCAGACACGAGCCGACTATGTTAGTTGCACATCTCCACTCTACCGGGGCAGGTGTGCGAAAGGAGTCTCTCATGGCATCCGATTCAGGCAGCACCCCATCGCCCGTCTCGGGACCAGGAGCAGTAACGCGCAGTTCAGCCGCTGCCGTTATTGCTCGACAGGATCGTATCCCCATCTGGTCCCTTTCCTATCTCTTCATTGGCATCATTGGCATTGGCTTTCTGTTCACCTTCTTCGACATCTTTGACATCACCGTCTCGTTCATCCAGACCTGCACGCAGATCGTTCCAGGTTGCAATCCGGCGAACTCCTCCACCTACCTGGGGCTTCCTGTCGAGCTGAACCTGGCGGGCTACGTCATTGGAGCGCTGATCCTGGCTCCCCTGGCGGACAGGTTCGGCAGAAGAGACGTGCTCCTGTTCACTCTGCTTTTGACGGGCATCGGCTCACTGTATACGGTCTTCGTCGGTGACTACGCCAACTTCGTGATTGCGCGCACCATCACCGGCATTGGCATCGGCGCCGACCTGGCGCTCGTCAACGCGTACATCAACGAAGTGGCTCCGAGCGCCGGGCGCGCTAAATACACTTCACTGATCTTTATCATGTCTTCCCTGGGCGCCTTCTTTGGTATCTGGTTGGGACTCTGGCTGACCACGCCGGCGGCGCCTTTCCCAGGTGGATTACCTTTTTCCATTGCCACAGTAAGCGTAACAGCAAGCGGACCGCAGTTTCTAGGAGCGGGCTGGCGCATTATGTATGCCATCGGCACCCTCCTCGCAATTGTAGGCGTCCTGCTGCGCACTCAGCTACCGGAGTCGCCGCGCTGGCTCATTTCGCGAGGCCGGGTAGACGAAGCCGATGAGATCGTCACGAGTATGGAGGCGCGCGCGCGCCGGAAAGTGCCTGAACTGCCTGCTCCTGCTGCCGAGATCCCTGTGCAGGCAGGCCCCAGCAGAGTCCCTTACGCGGAAATCTTCGGCAATCCTCTCTACCTGACGCGCACCATCCTGCTGGTCATTGTCTGGTTCCTGGGTTACGTCACGGTCTATGCCATCGCCCAGGGCCTCACCTCGCTGCTGGATGGCATGCATTATCCACCACCGGAATCCGGCATGATCGCCGCCTTCGGAACCTTTGGCTTCATTGCCACCGCCGTCTTTGCCTACTTCTTTGGGGAGCAGTTGGAACGCAAACTGTGGCTGCCCATCGCCGCCTTGCTCACTCTCATCGGCGGTATCCTCATCGGAGTGGCCGGGCCGAACAACTTCACTTTTGCCGCAATTGCGTCGATAATTACCTTCTTTGGCTTCAACCTGTGGGTGCCGATGACCTATAGCTGGTCTACCGAGAACTACCCCACGCGGGCGCGCGCGACCGGTTTTGCGCTGGTCGATGGCGTTGGCCACCTGGGTGGCGGCGTCGGTATACTGCTCATCGCTCCGCTTATCCCCACGCTGATCGCTAATCAAGGCCTGACTACGGGGCCAATCGTGATGTTCGTGATTATCGCGGTCTTCCTGATAGTCGCTGCCATCATCGCTCAGTTTGGCACTTCCACCCGGCGCAAGCGCCTGGACGAGGTTTCACCGTAGCCCTGTTATATCGTTACATCGCGTATATAGTTGTAGTAGTCCTGCCCTGACGGGCAAACAAACTAAAATGGCATCCCGCTTCTGACAAAAAAGAGTGGGATGCCATAAAAACGCACGGCGTGTCGTGTTCGCTTACAGACCATCACCATCCGGACCTCCATCCTTTGGGGTGATGCGTAGGGGCCAGCTTTAGCGCGCCCGCGTTCCTGGTCGTCTTGTCTGCTTCCAGCACGGGCGCGCTAAAGCTGGCCCCTACGCCTGAAGATCACGTTTCACCCGCAAGGACGGAGACCATCACCGTCCGCATATCTCTCTCACATGTAACATTCACAGCTACTCCCCCATAGCACGCACCTGTAACTCCTTTCGTATAAATCAATGGCACGCAAGTGCTATGTGGAGGCGCCCCACAGTTCATGTTTACTCATTGTCCACAAGGCACACTGCCTGGTGTGCTTTATGGTGGACTCAATCATCATCAGGAGAAGATCATGGAACACTACGCGCAACCATCGAAAGATTCTACCAGCCGCCGTTCCTTCTTGCGCAAGGGACTCGCGGTTGGAGGAGCAGGAGCCATCGGCGCCGGACTCCTGGCTAAAGGATTACCGGCCTTCGCCGAAGAGAGAAGTAGCGGTCCCACACAGGGGGACGTAGCAATTCTCAGGTTCCTGGCTGCGGCCGAAATTCTCGAAACCGATCTGTGGCAACAATACAACGAACTCGGAGGAATCCAGGACAGCGAAGTCCCAGGAGGAAGCGGAAGTGCAGCCTACATCAAGGCTCTTCTAGTGCTGGATGGGGACATGTCCCAGTATATCCACGACAATACCGAGGACGAGATGAGCCACTTCACGTTCATCAACGCCTACCTGGAATCGATCGGCGCGGATCCGGTCAACCTGGATCGCTTTCGCACACTGCCGAGCAGTAAAGCGACGGGCGCCCAGCAAATCGGACGGCTCACAAACCTCATGCAGCTCACCGTGGACACCAGTTATTGGACCCGCTACCGCAGTCGCACGAAGAACCCCGATTTCGGTGATACATTCCCTCCAGCAATTCCGGGTTTGAGCGCCGGGCAGTTCCCGGCGATTCCCAGGCACGATGGCGACCTCGCCCCCGCTAACCACATCCAGGCAATCGCCAATACGGCGGGTTTCCATTTTGGGTTTATCGAGCAAGGTGGCACCAGCCTCTACCCATCGCTGGCGCAGAGGGTCACCAGCCCGGAAGTTTTGCGCATCTTGCTCAGTATCGGCCCAACCGAAACGGCGCACTTTCAGACCTGGCATGACAAGGCGGGCAACGCGCCTGCGCTGACCGATCCCACCAATGGGTTGGTGTTTCCGAACCTCAATGCCTCTCCCTTTGGAGGGGAGGACTTCCAGACCAACCTGATCATGCCCGAGCCAACGGTATTCCTCAGCCGAAAGTTCCCGCCCGTTTCGATCATTCGCCCCACCGAGACGGAGGGGGCGGCCATGGGCGCGGTCAAGGCCCTGACGGACGACGGACTTTTCATCGGCCAATCGCGGGAGTTCTTTGCGGTTCTACGCCAACTGGCAGAGCAGGCAGATGAGGCCCAACGCGGGTCTTAAGCGAAGCGAGATTCAGCCCCTGGCACGCGAACGATGATTTCAGCAGACCTGGCGCCCCTTGTGGGTGTCAGGTCTGCCTGCTGGAGCGGGCTGTTGTGATTGCGCTCGCAATCACCAGGAGTATGATAAAAGGCACCAGTCCATCAAGATGGACGAGTGTATCTGCGAGGAGCGTGGGAAGAAACATCCCAAAACCTGCCGAACTGCTTATGTAGTTCCCAAGGAGAACAATGATGACCAGGAAAAAAACACCGGCGGCGCTGCAAGCAACGGCAAGAAGTATGGAGCTCACATTCTTGTAATATCCTCGCGTTCTCAGGAAAACCAGGCCAGCTATAAAACCGAGCGCAGCGATAGCAACGTACCAATACCAGCTACTAAGCGAATGAGAAATTGCATCACTTAACAATGCTCCGACGACAGCCACAACCAGACCTACCCAGGGACCGTATGCAGCTCCAAAATAGAATGCAATAAAAAAGCCGAGACTGATTACCATTTCAAACCAATGGGGCGATGCAACTCCCATTCCAGGAAAGATGGCAGAGAGAATGGGCGCATTAATAGATGCAGCTTCGACGTTCACGAGCAGGTGCAGAAGGAGGCCAATAATCGTAGAGATAAGCGCACCAACCGCCATAGCAATGACCTGGCGCTTCCCAATCGTCCTTACCTTTCCCTTTGTTGTGAATTGAGGCGCTGCTCTCTGCTGCTCCTGTTGGCCACCTCCTGCTATAGCCGGTGATGAATGCGCTTTTGGAGCAGGGGGTGGCGCATATTGTGTCGGCGCCAGGGGTGCAGCGGCTGGCCACGAGGCATATTGTGCCGGTGCTATAGTTGCAGGTGGAAGTTGCTTCAGCTCGTCCTTTATGCTTTCCAATTCCCGCCTGGTTGCTGCCATGCTTTGCGGGCGATGCTCTTTATTCATATCGAGCATTTGTGCGATGAGCGTTGCCAGCCGTGTAAGCGCCGCTTGTCCTGGAAAGCTCAATGGAGGTAATTGGAATGGAGTGAGCGCCGGGGAACTACCCGCGAGCATCTCATACATCGTCGCCCCCAGGCTGTAGATGTCTGCCTGCGGAGTCGTTTGTTCAACCCCAAACTGTTCCGGTGCAGAATAGCCAACAGATCCATACGCATTGGTATCTTTGGCCTGTCCTGGTTTGAAGAGGCGCGCGATGCCAAAGTCGATTAAGTAGAGATGTTCAGCGGAGGTGAGCATAACGTTAGACGGTTTGAGATCGCGAAAGATGATCGGCGGTTGGTGCGTGTGCAGGTAATCAAGCACCTCACAAAGCTGGATACTGATATCGACGACCTCTTGAGGCGAGAGTTTATTGCCGGGCGCTTTCTGGAGGCGTTCACTCAGAGTCTCTCCCTCGATGAAATCCATCACCAGGTACCAGCGATTCATTTCCACGAAATGGTCATAAATCCTGGGGAGGCCGGGATGTTGCAGATGAGCAAGCATAAGCGCTTCATCTCGAAATCGTTCGCTGGCTCTATCAAGTTCCTCTTGAGTCAAACGGCTCTGCCTCATTTCCTTGACAGCTACGTATCGATCTCCATTAAGCGTATCTTGCGCCTTATAGACCGCTCCCATACCGCCAGAACCGGCTAACATGCTAATACGATAGCGCTTATTGAGTAGACTCTCCCCTGGAAGAAGTCCGGTGGGGTTTAACGGGAGGGATGGTAAAAGAGTAAAAGCTTGCATGACATGCCCGCATTTTGCGCAGAACTTTGAGCCCGGATTAACAAGCGCGCCACAATCGCTGCAGTAAATGGGAGACAACGCCATAGCCTTCTGCTCCTTTAGCATACAATAATGCTGGTTCATACTAGCACAGCTAATAAATGGAAGTCAACGCTTGAGGAGTGTTGTTCCCTGGTTCTGGTTTTGCACACAAGTCCGTCTAAATTGGTACTTTGTGTGCAACTGACCTTTCTGCACACAAATCGATTCTACTCTGAGTGTATCCGACTTCGCCCAAAAACGTTGGCTCAAAGCCCAACTCATAAATGGATTGTATCAGAGGCTGTGTGGAAAGGCCTCAGGTCTGTGTTTGAGCCAAGCGTCTGAGCATGATGCGGATCATCGCGATGAAAATCCAGGTTTCTTCACTGCTCCGAGTTTCATAAAGCGGTGAAAGCATACGACTTGCCATCGCCTGAGCCAAAATAGACTATGCCACCGGCCACCGCGGGCTTGCCA